>JAYTXK010000063.1:0-9105 GCA_043743005.1 Ignavibacteriota bacterium | reverse complement strand
AAGAAATTAATCTTTAGTTAAAATGAGCGATAAAAGAGTAGCAATAAGATACGCAAAAGCACTTTTAAGTTTGGCAATAGAGCTAAAACTTGAAGAAATTGTATTTAACGATTTTAAAAAGATAATTACAACTGTTCAAAATTCAAAAGATTTGAAAAGTGTATTTAATAGTCCAGTAATTCAGTCTTGGCGTAAAAAAAATATATTTAATGAGCTATTTACTGATAATGTAAATAAACTCACTTTAGATTTTGTAATATTATTAACAAATAAGCATAGAGAAAGACTGGTGCTTGATGTAATTAGTGAATACACTGTTATATATAATGTTAATAAAGGTATTATACCAATTCAAGTGATTTCGGCAATTGAACTTAGCGATGAAATAAAATTAAACATCATTAATAAAATTCATGAATTTACTAAGAAGAAAGTTGAAGCAACTTTTGCTATCAAACCAGATATTAAAGGTGGTTTTATAGTTAAATTGCAAGATTGGGTATTTGATGGTTCTGTACAAAACCAATTAAATCAACTTTACAAGTCGCTTGCTACTGGCAATGTGGCATAGTTTTGAAAATAATTATTATATCAAATAGGTAACAAATAATGGCTGATGTTCGTCCAGAAGAGATATCGGCGATATTACGTCGTCAATTATCAGGCTTCGAAAGTGAAGCAGATATTTATGAAGTAGGAACAGTATTACAAATTGGTGATGGTGTTGCTCGTGTTTATGGTTTAACTAAAGTAATGGCTGCCGAGCTTGTTGAATTTCCTAATAATGTAATCGGAATGGTGCTCAACCTTGAAGAAGATAATGTTGGGGTAATGCTTTTTGGTGATGAGACATTAGTTAAAGAAGGTGATACTGTAAAAAGAACTGGCAAAATTGCTTCAGTTCCTATTGGAAAGGAATTGCTTGGTAGAGTTGTAAATCCCCTTGGAGTTCCAATTGATGGGCATGGTCCATTAAATACTACTCTTTCATACCCAATTGAAAGAATGGCTCCTGGTGTAATCGAAAGACAACCAGTAACTGAACCATTACAAACTGGTATTAAAGCTATTGATGCATTAATTCCAATTGGAAGAGGTCAAAGAGAATTAATAATTGGAGATAGACAAACAGGTAAAACTGCTGTTGCTTTAGATACAATTATAAATCAAAAATATACTCATTCTGAAGAAGCAAAAGCTTTGGGAATTGATCCTGTATTTTGTATTTATGTAGCCATTGGTCAAAAAGGTGCAACTGTTGCAACCGTAGTTAATTATTTGCGTCAATATGGTGCTTTGGAATATACAATAATTGTTGCAGCTAATGCTTCAGATCCAGCTCCATTACAATTCATTGCTCCATTTTGTGGTGCAGCAATGGGTGAATTTTTTAGAGATAATGGTCAACACGCTTTGATAATTTATGATGACTTATCAAAACAGGCTGCTGCTTATCGTCAAGTTTCTTTGTTATTACGTCGCCCACCGGGACGTGAAGCATACCCTGGTGATATATTTTATCTTCACAGTAGATTACTCGAAAGAGCTGCAAAATTATCTAATGAAAGAGGTGCTGGTTCTCTTACTGCACTTCCAGTAATCGAAACTCAAGCTGGAGACGTTTCTGCATATATCCCAACAAATGTAATTTCAATTACTGATGGTCAAATTTATTTGGAATCAAATTTATTTAATGCTGGTATTAGACCTGCTTTAAATGTTGGTATTTCTGTATCACGTGTGGGTGGGAATGCTCAAATTAAAGCTATGAAAAAAGTATCAGGCCCTTTGAAACTTGAACTTGCAATGTTTAGAGAGCTTGAAGCATTTTCTAAATTTGGCTCAGACTTAGATAAAAGCACTCAACAGCAATTAACTCGTGGTGCTGTTTTAACTGAAATATTAAAACAACCACAATACAGACCTGTAACTGTAGATAAACAAATTGTATTAGTTTATGCAGCTACTTGTGGATATTTTGATGCTTTACCTTTAACTGTATTGAAAGCATTTGAAATTCAATTATTTGAAATTTTAGATACTCAATATTCTGAACTTTTGAATGATATTAGAGTTAAAAGAGAATTGACAGAAGATATTAAAGAAAAACTAAATTATGCTATTGGAAATCTGGTAGAAATATTTAAGAAAACGGCTTAAAATTATGATAGTTGTTACCGGTGGTGCAGGGTTTATTGGATCTTGCTTAATCAAACATTTAAACGACAAGGGTATCAAAGATATTCTTGTTGTTGATAGTTTTGGTAAGGGTAACAAATGGAAAAATTTAGTTGGGAAGAAATATATTGACTTTATGAATAAAGATGATTTTAGAAACCTCTTAGCTGATGAAGGCAATTTTCCTTTTGATGTTGAGGCAATAATTCATCTTGGTGCGTGTTCATCTACAACTGAAAATGATGTTGACTATTTATTTGACAATAACTACCAATATAGTAAAGATTTAGCTCTTTTTGCATTGAATAGTAATATTCGATTTATATATGCTTCGAGTGCTGCTACTTATGGATTAGGTGAATTTGGGTATTCAGATAATGAATTAATCAACTTACGTCCACTTAATGCTTATGGATTTTCAAAATATATGTTTGATGAATGGATTATTAATTCTGGATTAGATAAATCATTTGTCGGTTTAAGATTTTTCAATGTATTCGGTCCAAATGAATATCATAAGTCTGATATGGCTTCTATGGTTTATAAATCGTTCAATCAAATTCAAAATACTGGGAAAGTAAATCTTTTCAAATCAAATTCTTTAGATTATAAAGATGGAGAACAAAAAAGAGATTTTATTTATGTAAAAGATTGTTGTGAGATAATATATCAGTTCATTCAAAAACCTAAAAAAGTAGGGATTTATAATATTGGAACTGGTAAATCTTCAACTTGGAACGAATTAATTAAAAATGTTTTTAATTCGATGAATTTGAAGTTAGATATTAACTATGTAGAAATGCCTGATAGTTTGAAAAAACAATATCAGAATTATACAGAAGCAAGTATAACAAAACTTAATAAAGCTATTGGCAAATTTAAGTTTATGACTTTAGAGGAATCAGTTAGTGATTATGTTAAGAATCATCTTAACTCAACTTATCAATATTACTAAAAAGAAAAATGGCTACATTAAGAGATATACGTATTAGAATTAAAAGTGTGAAAAACACTTCAAAAATTACTTCTGCTATGAAAATGGTTTCTGCTTCAAAGCTTAGAAGAGCTCAAGAGGCAGTTGAGGCAGCAAGACCTTATGTTAAAAAATTAGAAGAAGTAATTTCTAATTTGGTAACTGCTGCTGGTGAAGACTATTCAAACCCAATAATTGAAGAAAGAAAAGAAGTTGAAAATATTGCTATAATAGTTATAACTTCTGATAGAGGATTATGTGGAAGTTTCAATACTAATATTATTAAAGCCGTTACTGGCTATATCAATAATGAAGTTTTGACAGAGTTCCCTAAAGCTAATATTTCTATAGTTCCTGTTGGAAAGAAAGCTACATCTATATTTTCAAAGTCTCAATACAAAGTTATTAAATCATTTGCTGGAATTTTTACAGGCTTGAAATTTCAATATGCAGTTGACATTATTGATACTGTAAAAGAGTTGTATTTAACTAGAAAACTTGACAAAGTAGTTATTTTCTCTAATGAATTTGTAAATATTGTGAAACAAGTTCCAACAATGAGACAATTACTGCCTCTTGCCAAAAATGTTGAAGCAAAAGGTCAAGAAAGTGCTGGAAACACAGATTATATATACGAACCTAATCAAAAAGAAATTTTAGATGTTCTTTTGCCTAAGTTATTAAACATATCTGTTTGGAGATGTCTTCTTTCATCAAGTGCTGCCGAACATGCTGCAAGGATGTTTTCAATGGATAATGCTACTCGCAACGCTAAAGAGCTTATAGACTCATTAAATTTGATTTACAATAGTAAACGTCAAGCCGCAATTACAACTGAAATGTTGGAAATTGTTGGTGGGGCAGAAGCCTTATCTAAAGCATAATATTTAATCCTATAATATTATAAATAGCCTTCTCTTTTTTGAGCAGGCTATTTATTTTGTTTAATTCTTTATATTATTTTAATAAACTTGTACATAAAAAAAGGCTCAAATGCATATTGCATAAGAGCCTTTTTAATAATATACTTGGATTACTATTATTTACGTTTTAACTTAAATGTATCAAAGTATAAAATACAGTCAGTAATGTTCCAAGTTCCTTCTTTAACTAAATAACCATCTTTAGTTATTCTGTAGCTATAATTTCTCTTGCACATACCATCAGTCATAAAATAACCATCACCATTAGTCAAACCAGATTTCAATACTACTCCACCATAGCTAATTTCAACCTTAGCGTTTGCAATAGCAGTTAGAAGAGAATCATCTTTAACTAAAAATTTCATAGTAGCATTGCAACATTCAATAAATTTAATTGTCTTAGTGATTTCTTTTTTGTCATTACAGCTAATAGACACTTTGTCTTCATAGCTTGTATAGCCATTTTTAGTTATACTATAAGTATAAGTATTTCCATCACATAATCCAGAGAAATCAGCTGTAGGTACAGTTATTTTAGTTGCAACTAAAGTACCATTTAAGTATAAATTAACTGTAGCTCCAGTTATAGTTGCTTTAGTTGAATCATCTTGTACTGTAACTTTCAAAGTAGCGTTGCAACATTTTGAATTTGAATAAAGAGTAGGATCAGTAGCAAAAGGAGTATCGCATTTAGCAACGAATTTTCCTTCAATTCCTTTATAGCCATCTATTGTAATTGAATAAGTATATTCACCTTCACACAAGCCATCAAATACTAATTTACCACCATCTACTTTACCAGTTTTTATTAATGTACTACCTTGGTAAAGTTTAACTGTTGCTCCATTTAATACATTTCCTAATGAATCTTTAGGAACAAACTTAGCAGTTGCACTGCAACAAGCAGCTTTTCTCAATCTACCTAATACTTCAGCACTTTTACCACAAGAAATTGTAACTGTTGTTAATGAATCAGCATAACCTGCTTTTTTCAATCTCACAACATAAGTTCCTTCACATAATCCGTCAAAATTAGCAGTACCATTATTAGTTGAACCAGACTTAACAACTTTATCATTTAATGCTAAATCAATTGAAACATCATTCAACAAATTTCCTTCTAAGTCTTTTACATTTACTGTAAGTTTATTATCGCAACAAGTAGATTTGCTTAAAAGCAAAGGGAACTCAGCAGGATTTTTACAAGTTATTACTACTTTAGCTTCAAAAGATTTATAACCTTGCAAATTGAATGAGAATGAATATTCACCTTCACACAAATGATCAAATTTTACTTTACCATTTTCAACTATTTTAGTATCAACTAAATCTTTGCCTTTGTATAGTCTAATAGTTCCACCATTTAAGTCCATTAAAGTTGTACTATCTTTTGGAGTAATACTTAAAACACCATCACAACATTTGTAATTGTATTTCATAAACTTTGCTACTACAACAGGTTTTGCACAAGTTACAACAACATCTTCTTCAGAAGAAACTAAAGAATCTGAAGTAAATACAATATGATAAGTTCCTTCGCATAATCCAGTAATTAATTGATTTCTTTTTTCAATTTTACCTTCTTTAACAAAAGTGCTACCTTTTAAAGTAAGTCTATAATTAGCTCTTAAATCGAGTCCATTTGAGTCTTTTAAAGAAATGTCAATAACACCATCACAGCATGGTTTGCTTGCATAAGTCAAAGTTTCTGAAATATTTTTACCACATTTAGCAACAAAATAGAAACTTCTTGTTTCAAAGCCATCTACAAATACTAATACTTTTATAGAATCACCATCGCACAATCCATCAAAAGTAACACTTCCATCTTTTGTTAAAATAGGTCCTCTGTAAGTACCATTTATTAAAAGTTTAACCTGACCATTTACTGCTTTTTTAGAAGAATCTAATAAGTTTAAAGTAAAAGTACCATCACAGCATTTAACAGGTTTTTTAGATAAGGTTTTATCAAATACAACAGTATCACATTTAGTAACAAAATTAAATTCATTTCCAAAATAAGTATCGTTATCTGATATTAAAACTCTAATTTCTTCTCCATCACACAATTCATCAAAAGTAATAGTACCATCTTTAGTTAAAAAAGGTCCTTTTATAGTTCCATTAATTTTTATACTAACTTTAGTATTAAGTTTATTTTTTAATGAATCTTTTAAATTAATTGTAACCTTACCAGTACAGCATTTAGTAGAATCTTTTTTCTTTAATTGCATTTTATAAACAATATTGTCTATTTTAGAATTACAACCTAAGTTAATAAAATCTTGATTACTTTCTAAATATCCTTCTTTTGACAATGAAACAAAATATTTACCTTCACAAAGTTTTTCAAATGATACTTTACCAAGATCAGCAGTTAATTTTGAAAGTAATTGTTTATTACTAAAATTGATTTTAACATTTACATTTGTCAATGGTTTGTCATCTGGTCCATTTACAGTTATTCCAACAGAGCCACCACAGCAAGTATCATTAGGGTTGCTAGTATTGCTTAGTAATGGATAAGCTAATTGAAGAGAATCACCTTTTACAACATTTACACTTTTTTCAAATACTGCATACCCTTCTTTTGCAACTCTAACACCATAAGTACCTTCACAAATATTAGTTAATGATAATTTACCATTAGCATTTGTATATGCTTTTTTAAGTAAAGTACCATTTTGAGTAATTCTAATTTGTGCGTCATTAATAGCTATACTTGTAAGTTTGTCTGTAATATTAAAATTCAAACTTGCATTACAATCAGCATTATTATTCATTTTGATTGGAAGTTTTTTATCAGAAGTGATTTTTGTTTTCAAATCTGTCAACCCACTTGCAAATTCAGGATAATTCGTATGATTAACTTTCAAGACTAAGTTAGTCATACTTTCTGGAATTCCACTTAATGAATATTTACCATCTTCATCTGTAGTATCAGAAGCAATTTTCTTTTCAGTCAATAAAGAAGTTTTACTTGAAATATCATAGATGCTAACTATAGCAAAAGGTACAGGTAAGTTTTGACTATCTGTAATTGTACCATCAAGAGTGACTTTTGCCTCTTCTGGTTTAATTGAATTTTCACAAGCCCAAAATGTTACCATTGAAAACAGTAAAATTGGAAGGAAAATTCTTAATAAAGTATTTTTGTTAAACATGAGAACTCCACTAAAAAATTAATAAATATTTATTTTCTTTGCATTATAAATACATTAGATTTTTATTTGTTACAATAAAATGCAAAATAACTAAAAAATACGCAAAATAATTGTAAAAATGTGAAATTATCTGATGTCAGAAATAATATTATTTGAATCTTTCAAATTTAAATTTATTTGTTTTGACAATAATTTTGATTTTAGGGAATCTGGAATGAAATAAGCATTTAATAATTCTTTAGCTATTGGTGCTGCAACAGAACCACCAGTCCCTCTGTTTTCAATCATAACAGCCATTGCAATAGTTGGATTCTTCCTTGGAGCAAAACATATAAACCAGCCATGATCTTTTCCATGAGGATTTTGTGCAGTTGAAGTTTTGCCACAAACATCAATTCCAGAAATCCTAACATGAGTAGCCGTACCACCAGCTTCATTTACTACAGCAAACATTCCTTGATGAATTATCTCCATTACATCTTGATTTAAATGTAATTCCTTTTTTTTATAATTCACAGGGTTTAATTGCTTAGTTAGATTATTATAAATAGACTTTACCACATGAGGTTGGTATATTGTTCCCTTATTTGCTAATGTTGCAGCATATTGAGCCATTTGAATTGGAGTTACCAAAATTTCACCTTGACCAATTCCATAATTTAACACAATACCATTTGGAATAAAGCCTTTATATAGTTTTTTTAAAGTTTCTAAATCTGGGTAGTTACCTTTGCTTTCACTTGATAAGTCAATACCTGTTTTTACTCCAAAGCCATATAATTGTCCATATTCAATTATTTTGGTTAGTCCCAATTTTAATGCTGTTTGGTAAAAGAATGAATTGCAAGAGCCTTGAATTGCTTTAATTACATTTACTGTTCCGTGATTGTGCATACAATGAAAGAACCTACCACCATAATTATATCCACCACCACATGTAAATTGAGTTTTCAAATCAATTAAGCCTTCAGTTAAGGCACCAGTTGCAATTACCATTTTCCAAGAGGAGCCTGGAGGATAAGCAGAGCTTACAGCTCGATTTAGCAATGGTTTTGATTCATCATCTCTTAGTGAATTATAATATTCAGCTTTTACTTTACCATTAAATTTCCTAGGGTCATAATCTGGTTTTGAAGCATATATTAATACTTCACCATTTCTTGGATCGATAGCTACTACTGCACCTCTTTTTCCTTCCAATGCTTTTTCAGCAATAATTTGCAAATCTTTATTGATGCTTAAGTTTAAATCAAAACCATTATTAGAAGGAATATTTTTCTTTCCATCAGAATAAAAGTTAGAAACCTTTTGACCATATTTATTTACTGCTACAAGTTCAACTCCTTCTCTTCCTCTTAAAAAAGGTTCATATTCCTTTTCAAGCCCTAACTTTCCAATAACATCTCCCGGCTGATAATAACTCATAGATTTAAGTTCATTGCTTGAGATTTCACGAGTAAACCCAAACATATGAGCCATATTACCTTCAAAATCGTATAGTCTTTTTGACTCTACTGCTATTTCTACTCCGGGAAGAAAGTCTGATAGTTCTTGAATGGCAGCAATAGTCTGGAATTCAACATCTCGAGATATTTTAATAGGTACAAATGGAGAAAAAGTTCGGTATGCTTTTATATATTGAGTGATGTAACTTGTATCAACTCCTAAAATTGAAGCCAAAAGTGGATTTGATTCGTATTTATAATCATTAGGAGTTAAAAATACTGAAAATGAAGGTTCATTGTGAACTAACATTTTACCATTTCTATCAAACATATTACCACGAAATGGCTCTACTCTTACTTTTTTTATAGCTTGTGCTTCACTTTCAAACTTATATTCACTACCTTTCCATAATTGCAAATTG
>JAYTXK010000062.1:0-6952 GCA_043743005.1 Ignavibacteriota bacterium | reverse complement strand
ATTACTATTTGTAATTTATTGATATAAATTATTTATATTTTTATAAATTGCATTTCAAAATTTCAATACATTATCTAAATTTTAAATTATGAAACAAATTATACAAATTTTAGCATTTTTAATTTGCACTATACCTGTTTTTTCAAATACTGGTGATACAATTAAAGTAAGAACAATTGAATTTGGAAAAGGAAGGACTGCTTGGTTTAATTTTCCAGATACTTCAAAAAAGTATTCTAAAATTTTAATGAACTACAAGCTCAAATGTCCTCAAGGAGCTCAATGTGGAGAATGGGATTACATAGCAAATGTATATGTAAGACAATTTTTTGCTCCAAGTTTCAGAGTTGATAGTACTTTTCGAGACACATTAAAATGTATGAAAAAACAAAGTTACTCTTACTCTTTAAAAATAGTTGGAGGTATTCCTAGTTTTGATTCTGTTCCAAATAAACCATATTTTGTAGAATTATATTCTGATCTTAAAAATCCAACAACTCGAACAGGAATAGAAACTTACTATCCTAGACCTTGGAAATATTCTTATAATGTTCAAACACAAAAAATAGATTCAGTATTATTAAGTGCAGATACAATATTAGTTCCAAAAAACACTCGAGTTATGTATGATGACAAAGTTACTTGGTCTGAATATTTTGAAATTATGAGATATATTACTCCTTATGGAAATGGATTAAATCTAGGGAATGGTTTTAATTGGATTATGGAAGTTACTGATTTTCAACCACTTCTAAGTGGTAAGGTTTTTATTGATGCTCCTAATGGTCAAGAGGATTTAGAATTAACTTTTGATTTTATTGAGGGTGAACCAATTAGAGAAATCCAAAATATTAAAAAACTTTGGAATTTTGAAGCAAATTATGATGAAAATTATGAAAAAAAATCACCAGGGATTGATTATAATCTAAATGCTAACGAACAAAATGCAAAAGTAAAAATCATTCAAACAGGCCATGGTTTTGGAGGATCAAAAAGCAATTGTTCAGAATTTTGTAAAAAAGAGGGCTATCTTTTAGTTGATAATATCAAAGTTGCAAGTAGATATGTTTGGAGAGAATGTGGTGATAATGCACTTTTCCCACAAGGTGGTACTTGGTTAATAGATAGAACAAATTGGTGTCCTGGTGCTGAAGTAACTCCTTTTGATTTTGATATTTCCAATAATATTAAACCAAATACCAAAACTAATGTCAATTGGGATATGGAGTTCTATAATGAACCTTGGACTAACGGATCAAACCAAAACCCTCATTGGGTAGTATGGAGCTATTTAATAACTTATAAAAGCCCTAAATACGTAAACGATGTTGAAATAGTAGATATTGTTTCTCCATCTGACAAACAACTTTTTTTAAGAAGAAATCCAATATGTGATAATCCAATTATCCAAGTACGTTCAAATGGTTCTGCTGATGTTACAAATTTTGATATTGAATATGGTTTGAAAGGAGATATTAAAAAAACTTCCAACATAAAAGTAAATTTAAAATTTGGAGTGATAGCTGAAATTCAACTTCCAAGTTTTGAAATGACTAACCCTGATAAAGCAAACATTTTTGAAATAAAAATTACCAAAGTAAATGGTGGTAATGATGAAGTAAATTCTAATAGCACAGCAGTATCAAATTATACTCCAACTCAGTACTTATTTAATAACATTGTATTAGATTTGAACACAAATAATTATGACAAATTAGGTTCAAATTCAGCACCTTATGAACTTCAAGTATTTAATAATAAAAATGAAAAAATATTTGAAAGAAAAAACACTGAAAATAGTACAAGATACATTGATACTTTAAAATTACCTGATGGTTGCTATTCATTAAGATTAGCTAATACTGAGGGCTATGGTTTGTTCTGGTGGGCTTTAGATAGAGATTCACAAGGGAAATCAATTGGATTTAAATCAGGTTCATTTAGATTACTAAGTGCAGATATTAATAGATTTAATTATAACCCAGATTTTGGAAATGAAGTAATTCATCATTTTAGAACTGGACCACAAGCAATGATTACTGCTGATAGGGACACTATAAATTATAATTTGGTTAAGAAGTTTATTCCAGTAAATGATACAATTAAACAAGTAGTAAAAGTTACTCCTGCTAATAAAATGGGATTATTAGTAACTGATGCTTCAATTAATGTATTTGGAAATAATAAAGGATTTTTTGTCGAAAGTGTAAGTCCTGCAATTCCAAAAGATGGTTTGATGTTGAAATTAGGGGACACTCTGAAAGTAAATGTTAAATTTATTGCTAAATCTTTTGGATTGAAAACAAGCACTCTGGTTATTCAAAGCAATGATATTATTAACCCAGGATATACTGTTACATTAAAAGCTAATGTTCAAGACCCAGCAGGAGTAAGTGAATATAGTACAAATTCTGATGTTGATTTTTCTCTCTCAATAAAAGGAAACAAAGCTGATTTCAAAATTATTTCAAATGAAATGATAGGTAAAAACTATTCTATAAAACTTTTTAACTATCTGGGTAAAGAATTAGAAACTATATATAATGGTAAACTTAAAAACTCTGAAAGCAATTTAGAATTTAACATTGATAACTTGAATAATGGAGTTTACTTTGTAACTTTAGAAATTGACGACATTAAAATAGCCAAACCATTTTTTAAAGTAGATTGATTTAGAAAATACTATTTAAGTTAAGATGAATCTAAACTTTATTTAGGTTCCCAACTATCTTTACTCAAAGTGTATTTATTAATGAAATATGTTCATCATATATCCTGCTAAGTTGGCTACTTTTTTTTAATGTTTACAAGTTCAACATAAAAATATTTGATTTTGAAGTATTTTATATTAAATTGTTAATAGTTTAACTGCTTTATTAACTATATTAAAGGATTCTTATGATTTCTACAAAATTCAAAGCAATAATTTTATTTGCTTTATTTTCTTGTTCATTACTAAATGCTCAAGTAACAGACAAAACTATCAATAAGGTTAGCCCTGACCCTAACCAGCTTCTTCAAAGGCAATCCAAACAGAATAAATTCATTGAAAAAAGGGCAATGGGATAGTCAAGTCTTAGGGCTTGCTCAAGTAAATGGAATGGATGCCTGGATAACTAAAGATGGAGTAGTTTATGATATTTATACACGAAAAATTGATAGCTCAAACAAAAATAACTTAACAACTAAAAAAAATAAGAAAATGCAGAATTCTCATAGAGAAGGACATGTCTTCAAAATGGAATTTTCTAACAATAATAAATTGTCAAAAATAAGAGGTGAAGGAAGGCAAGAATCATATTTGAATTATTTTAAAGGAAGTGATAAATCAAAATGGGCTACTGAAGTAGGACAATTTGACGAAATGACTATTGATAACATTTATGAAGGAATTGATTTAAGATATTACTACAAAGATGGAAATATTAAATATGATTATATTGTAAATCCGAATGCTGATCCAAATAAAATTAAATTCAAATTTAATGGTGATAATGCTAACAAAATTAATCAGAATGGAAATCTTGAAATTAATACTTCTCAAGGGAAAATCCAACATTCAGATTTATATGTTTACCAAGAAGAAGGCTCCACAAAAAAACAAATACCTTGCAAATTTAAAAAATTAAACTCAGGTGAATATACTTTTGATATTGGTAATTTTGACAGAAATTTGAAGTTGGTAATTGATCCAAGTATTAAATTTTCATTATTTATAGGTCCTGCCTCTTCTACTTTTGTAAATGATTTTGCTACAGATTTAGATTCTGATCCTAGTCAAAATTTATATATATCTGGAGCAACCGAGAGTTTAGATTTTCCAAGTAATTTTTCTCAGTACACTAAAAACCCTGAATACGATTGCTTTTTATACAAAGTTGATAATACAGGAACATTGAATTTTTCTATTATTTATGGAGGGGATAATTTAGATTTTTGTACAACAAACAAATATTCATTTATAAATGGAAAAATATTAATTTATACAGCAGGCTCAACTAATTCAGCAAATTTCCCATATACAAATAATAAATTAAAAAGTATAAATAACACTTCTACAATTGTTAATAATAATGGTGATGCTTTTTTAACTATATTTGAATATAACCCAGCTGATAATATTATTAGTATTTTTTATAGTGCGTTTTGGGGATCTAATGATTCTTATCAAAGTTTAAGTAATACTATAAATACAGGTAAACTACCATTTAAAATAATACCAAGAGATATGGATATTGATTTAAATGGTAAAGCATATATTTGTGGAGTTACAAAACATCTTAGTTTTGTTTTGAAAAATCCTCTAACAATTGCTGGTAATTCAAAAGGAACCGATGCAGGATTTATTTCAATAATTAATCCTTTTGATGGAACCTCAGCCAATTCTAATTCTAATTCTTTACAATATTCAACTTTGATTTCTCCTTCTAGTTCTGATGTATTTTATACTGCAATTACTGGAATAAAATATTTTCGTAGTTTAAGTAACTCTATATATAAAGATATGATATATTGCGTTGGTAACTCAGATAATGATGGTTTTCTTCCTTTTTTAAATACTTTTCCAAGCTATCATTCTTTACATAATACAACTAACCAAATCTCAGACGGCATATTTATAGTAATTAACCCTAATTTAAATACTGATAATAATAATAATCAAATAGAATATGCTACATATTTTGGTAGGGATGAGAATAAAGATATTATTACATCATTAGATATTCCTTTAGATCAACAATCAAGTAAGGAGTTTGCAGACATTTATTTTACTGGTGGTACAAGTACAGAACCTTTTCATAATATGAATTCATGGTTATTAGATAATAATTGTTTTAGTCATAATATATCACAAAATCAATTTTCTTTTTTTGGAATTTTTAAACATTCTAAAAATATAAATACAGGAATTAATAGATATTCATTAGATTATTTCTCAAAATTTAGTGAAGCTTCTGAAGACGAATTCGGGGAATGTACTTCAGTTGGAAGCGATATTAAAATTGATAAATGTGGTAGAGCAGTTATTACTGGATTTATAGAATCAGAATCAGTTGATGGATTAACAAATCTTGGATACTTTCCTAATTATTTAGATCCTTTACAAGATTTAGAAAGTAAAAATGATGATGACTATTTAATAATAATTAATCCTATAAAAAGTGGAATCAACGATTTAATTTATTCTACATTAATAAATGGTAATAGCTATGAAAATGCTTTTGATGATAATGATTTAATTCATAAACCATTTAATAGTTTAAATGTTAATAATAATTTAGTTAGTGTATGTGGAAGTACTAAATCTACTTATTTTGATAGTGATTTACTAAGAGATGCAACTCGGACAGATTATGATGGTTATTTAAGAGTTTTTGATATTGATTGTTCTAATAATATTGATTGTTGTAGTAAAATGAATTTAGAATCAACTGATATTGGTAATTTAAAATTTTGGGTAGATGTTAAAAAAGATCCAACATGTGGAGAAGGTAAATGTATGCTAACTGTACATATGGATATTCCTAAAACATTAGGAGATTGTTTTGATTATTTTTCATTTGATAATCCTCAGTATACTGAAATTAAAGAATATAACATTACAATTGATTTTAATTCTGACATAAGACATTATTCAAAATCATTTTGTTTTAATGAATTATCTATAGGTGAAAATTCAATAAATTTAGGTTTTGTAATTACTGGCTACAAAAATAATGAAAAAAGGTGTTATGTTTTATATAATTATACTAATGATTGCAGACATAGTGCTTGTTGTGATAAAATTCAAAGTTTTGTAGCTATTCCATTTGCAAATTCTAGCTGTTCGCCAAATCAATGTAGTATTAAATTGAGAGCAGAGTTTGATCATAATGCTTTTGCTACTCCATGCAATTCACGTATTAGCATGTCTAAAATTAAAAGTGATGGAACATTGCAAATTATATACGTAATTAATGTTCAAGATGGACATAATTTACAAAATATAGTAGAAGAAAGCAATCAAGAAATTTGTATAAATCCTAATGAATCAGTAGATTTTGTAATGGAACTTAAAAGTATGTCAGATGATAAAGTAATTTGTGAAAGGAAATTACATTACACATGCACTAAATCTTGCTGTGAAATATTGACAGAAAAATTAAATGCAACTCCTCCCCAAGCATCTGTTGAATTAGTTCCCAATGGGGCGAATTGTTTTAAATTACAAGTTAGTGGTTTGCCACCTTGTTTTACTAATATTAAAGTGGAGCAATATATGAAAGGAATGGTAAATGGTGATTATGAATTTATTCCTTCATATCACACAATTGTACCAAACTCAATGATTTCAAATTATAATAGCAATAACTATACATTCTGTTGTGCTGAAACATTTAATGATACACAAACAAATAGTTATAGTGTGAAATTAAGAATTACACTTTATGACACACAAGGGAATCCTTGTTTAATTGAAAAAGAGATTGCTTGTCCTAATCCTAATATGCAAAAACGCAACCCAAATTCCCCTGATAATGGAAGTGATTATCAAGATTCAGGAAATAACTTAATATTTGATTATTCTATTATGCCTAACCCTACTAGCGATATTACTACTCTAAACTTTAACTTATTAGAAAATGCAAAAGCTAAAGTAGAAATATTCAATAGTATTGGTAAGTCTATAAGTATTATCAAAGATCAAGTATTTAGTAAAGGCACTAATACAGTAGAGTTTGATGCTAAGAACTTTACAGATGGTGCATATTTTGTTAAAATTTCTATTGATGGTGGTGGAGCTTATGTTACTATACCACTTTCAGTTAAGAAATAAGATGTTTTATTTGTATTAATCTTAAAGCCGAGTTGTTTAATTATAACTCGGCTTTTTTTTATTTAGGTTCCCAAGAATCTCCCTCGCAAGGGATATGATTTAATGAAACATGTTCATCATATATTCTACAAAGTT
>JAYTXK010000061.1:0-7144 GCA_043743005.1 Ignavibacteriota bacterium | reverse complement strand
AGAATAATGACCATCTAACCAAAAAATTGCATTTTCATCTAATTCTTTAATAATGTGAGGCAATACTTTTCCACTATCACCTTGATAAATGAAAACATTATGATCATTTCTAAATCTCTGTTGAGCCTGAAAGTGCAAATCAACTCCCAATTCAATTGAAATAACTTTTTTGAATTTAATCTTTTGTACTTCAACCATATCACCTAAGTAAGTACCTGTTTCAATAAAAGTACTATAGTCATATTTTTCTTTATATTCAAAAATTGTGTTTTGTTTTACTAAATGGGGAGGTGGAACAGGGTAACCTCTTTTTTCCCATTCTTCTAAACTAATTTCAATTTCTTGATTGTTTAATTTGTTTAAAATAAATTGTGGTATAAAAAGCTTTACAACTTTTTTAATTGTACTTATCATAATTTTGGAAATTTTGTAAAAAATGATTTTAATCAAGTTTGACGTTAATTAATTGAGTTAATTTTATATGACGAAAAAAAAAATAATTTTATATTTATAATTTGATAAATATTGATAGATTACAATAGTTTTGTGCATTAAAATCCTATTTAAATCGTGATTTGATTTTTAAAAATACTCAATAAATAAAGTTCATGTTAATTCCTTTTTTAGATTTAAAAGCACAGTATTCTCAAATTAAAGAAGAAGTAAATACAGAAATACAAAAAGTTTTAGACAATACATCATATATTCTTGGTCCATCAGTTTCAAATTTCGAATCAAATTTTGCAAAATATATTGGTGTAAAGCACTGTATTGCTTTAAATTCAGGAACTTCTGCTTTGCATTTAGCTTTACTTTCCTTAGATATAAAAGCTGGTGATGAAGTAATTACTTCACCACATACATTTGTATCAACAGTTTGGGCTATTTCTTATATAGGTGCAATTCCTGTTTTTGTAGATATTGATGAAAATACATATAATATTAATATTGACTTAATTGAAGCTAAAATAACAAATAAAACTAAAGCAATTATTCCAGTGCATTTATATGGGCAAGCTGCAAATATGATTGAAATATTAAAAATTGCTAATGAACATAATGTTACTGTAATTGAAGATGCAGCCCAAGCTCATGGTGCTGAAATTAATGGAATTAAAGTAGGAAACTTTGGAAAAATTGCTTGTTTTAGTTTTTATCCCGGTAAAAATTTGGGTGCTTATGGTGAGGGTGGAGCTTTAGTAACTAATAATGAAACAATTGCAGAAAGATGCAGACTGCTTAGAAATCATTCTCAACCAGAAAAATATATTCATAATGAAATTGGTTATAATTATAGAATGGATGGCATTCAGGGTGCTGTATTGAATGTAAAACTAAATTACTTAGATTCGTGGAATAGCAGAAGAATAGAAATTGCTGAAATGTACAATGAAACATTTTCAAACTATGTTGATTTAAAAATTCCTGAACTATTAGAAAATTATAAGCATATTTACCATCTTTATGAATTAGGTTTTGAATCACAAGTTAAGCGTGATGAAATGATGATTTACCTTAATGAAAAAGGAATTAATACAGGATTACATTATCCAATTCCTGTTCATTTACAAAAAGCATACTCACATCTTGCTTATAGTATTGGCGACTTTCCAGCAACTGAAAAAGCAGCCAATAATTTACTTAGTTTACCGATTTATGCTGAAATGACAAATGAAATGGTTCAATTTGTTATTAACTCAATTATTGAAAATGTTTAAAAAGAAATTACTTATTAGGAACTTAGTCTTTTAAAATAAAACATTCTCGAGTAATTTCACAGCCAGAGCGTTCAAACATTGCTGAAACACTACAATATTTATCCATAGATAGCTCAACTGAACGCTCTAAGTCTTTTAATTCAGCATCTTTACTTTTTAGTATAAATTTCAAATGAGCTTTTACAAATACTCTTGGATGTTCTTCAGCTCGTTCTGCTTCAATTTCAATATTTAAATCTTGAATAGTTTTACGTTTCTTAAGTAATATACTAACAACATCTACAGCCGAACAAGCTGCAAGTGAACTTAAAATTGCTTCCATTGGTGAAGGTGCAGCATTTTTACCAGCACTATGAATTGGAGCATCAAAATAAGTGATATTACCTGATTCGGTGATACCATTAAAAAACATTCCACCAATATGATTTACTTTTACTTTCATTTTAAATTATTTATACCTTAAAATATGAAATAATAACATATTTTATAAAAAAATAATATTTATATTTAGAAATTGATTTTTTTTATTTAATTTGACGTATTGTTCAACAAATAATTTCAAAAACTATGAAAAAAACTAATTCTAAAGTTGCTATAATAATGGGAAGCGATTCAGATTTGGATACAATGCGTTCAGCTTCAGAAGTATGTAAGGAATTTGGAGTTGAATTTGAAATGAGAGTTGTATCTGCTCATCGCACTCCATTTGATATGATTGAATATGGAAAAAATGCTGAAGAAAGAGGTATTAAAGTAATAATAGCAGGTGCTGGTGGAGCTGCTCATTTGCCTGGTATGATTGCTTCATCTACAATATTACCAGTAATTGGAGTACCAGTTCTAACTAAATCACTCTCTGGATTGGATTCATTATATTCAATTGTGCAAATGCCTCCCGGAGTTCCAGTTGCTACAGTGGCTATTGGTGCCGGTAAAAATGCTGGCTTATTGGCAATTCAAATATTAGCTACATCTGATGAAAGTTTAGCAATAAAACTTAAAGATTACAAATCGCATATTGCTGCTGAATCGAGAGATAAAAATTCTAATCCTGAATTTACAAATATAAATTTATAAGATTTTGGTTTTATTACTTTATAAAATATTCAAGAATAATGTAATAGAATTTTTAATAAAATTATATTAAGTAATAAATTACATATTTTGATTAATAAGTTCAATTCTATCTTGATAATATTTAATATTGTCAGGACTAATTAAAATCAATTTATTAAAAATATCAATAGCATCTTGGTAAGCACCTTGTTCAATATATATTTCTGCTAATGTTTCAGTTGCAAAATCTTCTAAATCTTCGATTACTATTTGTTCATCATTTGAAAATTCACTAAGTTCTTCTCCAATTTCTTTTAATGACATTCTTGGATCTACATCAGCTTTAATTATTTCCTTAAAAACATCAGTTATTTTTTGATTTGAATCTGAATTAAGCTTATTTTCTATTTCGTCATAAGAATCTTCAAAAGTATCATCATTTGAATCAATATTATCAAATTCAGAAACTATTGAATCTAATCCTAAAATATCTTCAATTAATTCAATTTCGTTGTTTATAAAATTATTATTCTCCAAAATATCTTTATTTGTTAAAACAGTATTAAATGTGCTAATTGAGTCATTTAGTTTGTCAATCTCAATACTTTCTTCTGAATTGATATTTTGATTAATTGGATCAAATTTAAGCATAGTATTATATGCTGAAATAGTATTATCTAATTCTTCAATTTCTGATAATTCATTATTTGGACTCTCTAATTCACTTTTTTTATCAAAATTTATAGTATCAAAATCAATTTCATCATCTAATAAATCTTTATTTGCTAAAATAGTATTATAAGTTTCGATTGAATCATCAATATTTAAAAAATCAGAATTTGATTCTTCAAAATTATCGTAACTATCTACAAGTTGTGGAAGATCAAATTCAGGAAATTCAATAAAATGAAACAAAGAACTATAAGAATTTGAAAAATAAAATTCAGGTATATTTTTAGGATAGGGTATTAAACTATATGTTTTTGAATTAATAGATTGACTTAACTTTTTATTTGTTAAATCAGTTCTATTTAAAAATGTAGGTTTTATAAATTCATCAACTTCATTTTCAAAATGTATTTCATTAGAATGTTCTAAATTAATTATTTCATTAAAATTCTTTGAAGAACTAAATTTAGGTTCAACTTTTACTTCTTCAGTAAAATAAGAGCTTATAGGTGTTTCTGTTTGAATATGAAATCTTTTAGATCTTATTGCAATTGCTTTTTCAATATTAAATTCTTTAGGTTGTTTCAAACTACTTGGGTCTAAAATAGCTTTTAGTGTTTTACTTTGTGGAAATGAATAAACAGCAGATTCTAAGATTTCATTAGCATCTAATTCATTTCCCACCATTTTATATGCTTTTGCTAATATTCCAAAAGCAGAAGCATATTTTGGGTACTCAGCTAAACCTTCTTGTACAAGTTCAATTGCCTCTTGGGCTTTTCCTTGCAAAAGTAGTTCTTCGGCTTCTACTGCAAATAATGGTGATACTGACATAAAAACTAAATTTAATATATATTAATGTAAATAACTTTTTTTTTAAATAAATTAAAGCAAAAAAATTATCTTCGATTTCCAAGTAATCTAAGTAAAAATAAAAATAAGTTGATAAAATCAAGATAAAGAGTTAAAGCACCAAAAATTGCAGTTTTTGTAACCATATCATCACTTGATTGCATAGCAAATTCATAATATTGTTCTTTGATTTTTTGTGTATCATAAGCAGTTAGACCAGCAAAAATTAATACACCTAAAATACTTATCATAGTGTATAATGCAGAACTTTGAATGAAAATATTGACAACCATTGCTATTATAATTCCTACTAAACCCATAAACATAAACGAACCAACTCCACTCAAATCTTTTTTAGTTATTCTACCATAAGCACTTAAAGCACCAAAACTTAATGATGTAATTAAAAAAGTAGAGTAGATAGAATCAGCTGTATAAGCAGCAAGTATTACAGAAAACACAATACCATTTACTGTTGCATAAGTAAAAAATGACGCAATAGCAGCAGTTTTGCTCATAGTTTGGACTTTAGCAGAAATGTACCATACCAAAGCAAGGTTTGCAATCATTAGAAAAATAAACATTCCACCTAATTGTTCTACCAAACCACTACTGAATGTATAATAAGCAACTGCTGAAGTGGTGAGTAAGCCCCCAGTCATCCAACTATAAACTTTTGACATATATTCAGCTTTTGAACTTTCAACTGATTGTTGGTTTAGGATATTATCAATATTTGTACTCATTTTAAAAACTCCTTTTAATTATTATTCAAATATATAAAAATTATGACTTTCTATCAACAACAAAATCTGCAAATCCAATTAAAGAATTTTTAGAAGGTGAATTTGGAAAATCATTTAATATTTTTTTGGCTAAAGCTACATATTCATCTGCTTTAGCAATAGTATAATCTATTCCACCTTTTAATTTAACAAATTCAATAATTTCACTAATATCAAAATTAGAAAGTTTACCACCTTTAATCTTTTTATAAACTTCTTTTACTTCAGATTTTGTAGATTTTGAAAAGGCATAAATAAGTGGTAAAGTTATTTTTTTTTCTTTTAAATCATTTCCAACTGGCTTACCCAAAATAGAAGATTTTGAAAGATAATCTAAAAGGTCATCTTGCAATTGAAAAGCTATACCAACGTACTCACCATAGAGACTCATTTTTTCTTGTAATATTTTATCATCACTAACGCTTAAAGCTCCAATTTCACAACAAGACGATAAAAGTGAAGCAGTTTTATCAGAAATAATTTGGAAATACTCATCTTCAGTTATTTCAAAATTTCTACCTTTATCCATCGATAAAAGTTCACCTTCGCTCATTCTTTTCACAGCTTTTGAAGTAACTTTCAGAAATTCAAATTCATTATTATTTACTGAAATTTGTAATCCTTTAGAAAGGAGGTAATCACCTACTAACACAGCAATTTTATTATTCCATTCTGCATTAATAGAAGCAACTCCTCTTCGTTCCATTGCTTTATCAACTACATCATCATGTACAAGTGTAGCAGTGTGTAAAAGTTCAATCATTGCTGCAGCAATATTTGTTCTTTCTGATATTTGACCTATCATAGAAGCAGTTAAAAATACTAATGCTGGTCTAACTCTTTTTCCTTTTCTCATTGTAATGTATCTCAAAACTAAGTTTAGTAAAGAAACTTTAGTTTTCATACTTTCTTTGAAATACTCGTGAAAATTCTCAATATTTACTTTTACTGGAAAACAAATTTCGTTTAAGGTCATTACTTTTTTGTGATTATTAAATTTCTAAAATTGTTGACGTTGAAAGATACAATATAATTCTTAATTAATTAAGAAAAATGCTTTTTTAAAGTAAATTGAGAAACAAAAATACTAATTTCATATAAAACATATATTGGAACTGCTACAATCATTTGATTAAAAGGATCTGGACTTGGAGTAATAACTGCTGCTAAAATCAAAATCAATATAATTGAATGCCTTCGATATTTTCTTAAAAATCTTGGAGATAACAATCCAAATCTTGTAAGTACAAATGAAATCATTGGCATTTCAAAGAAAATGCCTGCTGATAAAATCATTAGCATAATAAAACCCCAATACTCATTAATATCTATGAGGTTTTTAATTTTATCAGTCCCAAATGAAACTGAAAATTGTAACATTGAAGGAATCATTACCTTGTAAGCAAATAATACTCCACAGAAAAAACAAAGACTTGTAAAAAAACTAATTCTCTTTGCCCACCCTTTTTCATTATTATACAGTGCTGGTTCAATAAATTTCCAAATTTGATATAAGGAAAATGGAAAAGATAAAATTACACCTACAATCATAATTACTTTAAAATAAAGCATTGGCTTACCAAATACTCTTAAATTTTGTAAATCCAAATGGGCATCAATAGCTGGCTTGAGTAAAATACCTTCCATAATGTTTTCAATATATATTCCAGCTACTATACAACCAAGTAATAGACCTAATGTTGCATAAAAGAGTCTAACCCTTAATTCACCCAAATGATCCCAAAAACCCATTTCTCTGGGTTCTTCATTTTCATTTTCAAATTCATTTACTTCTGTTTCGTTATCGTTCAAATTCGACATACATTTTTGAAATATGTTTTAAAATATAATTCAAATTAACAATTTTAACTTATTAAATAAAGAACTATGGAATTTCTTGGTCAATTAGCTGCAATATCAGTTACATTTCTTTGGGCTGGAACTTCAATTTCATTCACAAGTATAGCTAAAAAATTTGGTGCAATTCAATTAAATTTGGATAGAATGATACTTTCTATCATTTTTATTATAATAACTGCATTAATATTTGGGTTTGGCTTTGTT
>JAYTXK010000060.1:0-7656 GCA_043743005.1 Ignavibacteriota bacterium | reverse complement strand
TCTTTTGTAACAGGGTTTGGGTATAAAATAATTGGTGGTTGATTACTATCCGACTTTATATCCAATGTTTTATCAAGGTTAAAGAGAGCTAGTCCTGGAGAATACTCTGCAATTAGTAACATCTTATTGTTAAATGTACTTACATCTATATTTCCACCACCATCTGCAATTATTGTTTTAGTTTCCTTGTCCAAATTTATTAAAATTTCAGCACTAGAAATTATTGAATTATTGTTTAAAAAACAAGCATCCCATACATTATTAATTAAATATTTTACCGCATTTATGTTTTGTTTTAATTTTTTATTTTTTACATCCCATACTTTTATTAAATTGCTATCTGTTCCACTCCAAGAAGCAAGATAATTGCCATCTGGGGAAAACCTTAAGCCTTTTACGCTAGCACTATGACTACCTATAGTGCCTATAAACTTCCAAGTTCCTGCTTCATATAAATTAATTCTTGCTTGTCCATTATTTTTATAATTACCTGTTGCTAATATGTTTTCAGTTGGAGAGAATTTTAATACGTTCGCTTCATCACTTGAAGTATTTATATTGGCAACTAATTTTCCTGTTTCTAATTCCCATGCCAAAATTGCACTTGAACGAACTTGCTTTGTGTCCGTACCGTACAAAATAATACTTGCGTATTTATTATCATACGAAATTGAAATTGATGCTATACCCATTGCTTCAAAAGCACTGCTTTTAGGTATTACAAATTCTCTAATTGAATCTCCTGTTTCTGCATTTACAAGAGATAACTGATTATTTGTTGCAATAAGCAAGTTTTTGCCACC
Source organism: Ignavibacteriota bacterium (assembly GCA_043743005.1). Classification (GTDB taxonomy): domain Bacteria; phylum Bacteroidota; class Ignavibacteria; order Kapaibacteriales; family UBA2268; genus JAPLFM01. The sequence goes on along the minus strand of JAYTXK010000060.1, from coordinate 6,853 downwards.
ATTTGTTAAGTCTAATAGCCTAAAATTTGGTTTTGTATTAAATACTTTAACAACTTTATTTGTAACTACATCTATTTTGGTAATGATATCTGCATCACTACCTGCACTACCTGTATAAATATATTTAACGTCAGGACTAAATTTAATAGCCATAGTTTTTCCCACCAGTAATGGGTGAGTCCAAATAGTGTCTGAAAGCTCTTGGATTTGTGATTGCTTTGGTTCTTGCACTTGAGCAAAAAGACCTACGCTACTTAGTAGCAGAATGGATAAGAGAGCAAAATACTTTTTCATAAAAAGACCACAAAATATATATTATTTATTAAGAATTACTCTTTTTGAAATTACTTCGTATGATTTAGTAAATTTAATTATATATTCACCACTATATAGAGTTTTTGTATCAAAAAAAGCAATTGTACTACCTTGAAATAAATCAGTCTTTTGAATAAATTTCCCATTTATATCAAAAAGTTCGATTACAATATTTTCGTCAATTATATTATTAGATTGAATGGCAATCAAATCACTTGTTGGATTAGGAAAAAGTGTAATATCTAACTTATTTTTATCAACATTTTCAACATCTGATGGTATTTTGCCTGCTTGTATTATAGTGATAGTACTACTTTGAAATGACCCATTAAAGTGAATAAAACCACCTCTAGAAAGTGTTGATGAGTTTTCAGTTGAAGAAAATGTAATAGTATCATTTCCAAATCCACTTTTTTTGCTTAACTTAATCCAAGTATTAGAGTTATTAATATCCCAATTTGTATTTGAAACAATTTCCATTTGATTATTAGATGTAGCATTAAATGGTATGTAATAAACTAATTTATTAAGATTAATAAATGGACTTGTACCCATTTGTTTTACAAATATTTTTTGTACATTTACTCCAGTACCATTAATCGAAATAGTATCATACCTAACTTGAGTAAAAGTGTTATCATCGCAATTAATATAAACAGTACCACTATTAATTCCTGACACTTTGTCAAATTTTATCCAGTTTTGATTATAAGTTAAATTCCAACTTGTATTAGCATCTAATGAAAAATAAGTACCTGATGAACTTGATAAAAAGTTAATTTCTTTTGGAGTAACATTTATATAAAGTCCTTGCCCATCTTGTGTTACAGCAATATATTGATTTAATATTCCTGTGCCTGAAATAGTTACTATTGCAAACCTTGATGTGCTTGTATTATTAACTTCAGAAGTTAAAATTAGATTTACACTTCCATTCCCAGAATCAGCACTCAATTTAAGCCATTTTTGATTACTAATAGCTTTCCAATTAGTATTTGAAGTTAATACTATAGTTTTTGTAAGTGAATCCTTTGCAGTTAAATGAATTGAAGTTTCTGATAAAGTCAATACTGCAGTTTTGGGGGAGTAATTTGTAACAGTTTCTGTAATAGAATTTACTTTTATAGCTGATTTGACTCCAAAAAATGTTGGACCAACTACATAAGGATAAGCAGAATTCCAATTTGCATCAACAGTTGCGAAATAACAATATATACCGGCTGGATATTCAGGTGTAATGCAAAATCTACCATTATGCTCATCTAAATAATCTGGAGTAGAGCTTGAAGTATTATTATATTGATAATCTTCTCTAAAATACCCAAGAGGGTAAGTTGTATTAACATTTGGACCTGCAGTAACAGTAGAACCATTTGCATATTGAGTTCTGGTAGTAATACTTCTTAGTGAGTAGCTGGATTTCATTCTTGAAATAGCACCAGTTCCATTTGCATTTTGAAAAGCAAAAGCTCCATAAATTGGGTAACCATCATAAGCAAAGCCAATTAGTGGGGAATGTTTAGTGCTATCAATTGCATATAATCCATCTGAAGCATATAAATCACATACTGAAGAAATTACTTTTAAGTCCAAGCTAAATGCACTTGGATTTTGGTGGTGATGATAGTTACCCATAGCTGGATGTGCTTTTGAGCAGTCAAATCCTAATTTTTCACCAACTATAGCATCACGATTCCAAACATTATCTCCAACTCCCATAAGTGGTCCACCTTTTAAAGAGTTTGTAGAATTTTGCCAAGAAACTCCATCTCTATAATCAAATAAAGCAACTCCATTAATAAATATTCCTATATTTCCACCTGTTGTATTTGTAGGAGTTCCATTATTGATTACGGGATTTAATGGAATTTTGAAAATTGCATTTTGATCACTTGCCAATGATGGATTTCCATCTTGAAAAGGTCCAGTAATATAAGCAGGAATGCCGTGAGTTGTAACATAAACATAATTAGTTGAATATTGCACAGTTTGCACATTAGCGAGTACATTATCTGCAATTGGGGTGGAATTTCCTTTCACATAATGGCGACCTTTAATATTACTAGTATTAATTAACCAATTAGTAATTGCTGGATTTGTTTGAGCGTTTAAATTTACTTGTGTAAGTAATAATAATAAAAATAATAAAATTCTTTTCATCTATTTTTCCAATATTGTATTTAATTTGTATTAATTACAAACTTAGACGATATAATTATATAATTCTTTCGATTAAATCATAAATTAATTTTTAATAAGATAGATAAAAAAATAAAAAAGTTACCTTTTAGGGTAGTTTATGCTTATTTCAAAGTCTAAGTATAATAAACTTAAATATTTTTCACAATTTTACGATTTGGAAATGCTTTAATAATTGCTCTTAATGCATTATTAATTTCTTCTGAACTAACAAAATATTCGCTTACATCTGAATCAATTTTATAAAAATGTTCTTTACTGATGATTTCTTCGTTTTCTTCACCTTTAAGAATTGTAATTGTATATCCATCATCAATATTACGATTTACCTTTCTTCTAACTGCTTTTGAAAAGTCATATTCTTCAGCAATATCAAAATTTTTATTAGAAATTGTTTTCATAATAATATCAATTAATTAATAAATAATTTAATACTTTAACTTTACACCTATTTGAGGTGAGAATCTTTGATAAGTCTTTCCATACTGTAATCCATTCATTTGGCTAATATCATTGCAAATTTTAAAATACATTGTATCAATTAATTTATAAGTATTTACTAAACCTCCTAATTCATTGGTTCTATTAATCCCTAATGAATCAAAAACAAATACATTTGCTGACTCATATTCCCAGTCATAAGAAGTTTGGTTAAATGGAAAACTTTTAGAATAAGAGGAATATATGTTGTTGTTTTTTAAAGTTCCAATATAAAACCACATTTCCTTATTTAATTTTGGATTTGGTAATATTTTTGGGAAATCAGCATGTAGCTTAACTTTCCATTTTTCAAGAAAAACATTTGAATAAATTGTAATATTTTTGTATTCATGTCCTGTAGAATCTCTAACCATTGAATCTCTTACAGCTAATCTATATAGAGTTCTATTTTTAACTATTTCATAACTTAAATTAGGTATTGCCCAATAGCTTGTGTCAAAAATATCTTTAGAATAATAATCTTGGTTTGATAACTTATAATTTCCTGCTCCAACAAATTGAAAGCAGAATTAGTTACATTTTTTTTAGATAATTTAAAATAAAATACTAAACAAAAGTATTAATGATGTATTTACAATTTATTTTTTAACGCATCATAATAATTAAAAATTTCAATAGTTCTACGAATAATCATATTACAATATACGCCTGTTTCAATATTAGTCCTCATTGTTCCACCATCAGCATATACTTCATCATTTAATGCGTAAATTAGTTTATACTCAGCATCTCTAAAATTTAGCCATTCTCTTTGGGCTTTAATTAGAATTTTTTTATTTTCAGGTTTTAAAGTTTTAAGAAGTTTGTTGTAATATTTATTCAATAATTTATCATATGAAGAAGCACAATCTAAAACATTTATATTCATACCAGCTGTTGAAAAATCAATATCCATTTTTTTAGATAAAACCTGCTCTATCTGAAAAGTGTCTAAAGAGAATTCAATTTCATCAGCATTTAAATTTTGTTTAGAAAGATTTTGCTTATACTGTGGTACTAACAATTCAACTTCTGCATTGATTTTTTTTAATATTTGAGGTGTTATTTCTGGAAATATATTAGTCTGAGAATATAAATATTTATCAGAATAATTAAATAATAGTAGTACATAAATAATATTTTTCATAATTTTTAAATTAGTTTATGGCAAATTTATTTTTTATATTAACATTTATATGTGTATTTTATTTCACTTATTTAGATAGGAAGCTGGAAACGTCCTTCAATAATTCCTTTTACTGTAATATCTTCATCAATTTCATCCCACCTAAGAGCATACCCATTAAGCCTTAGCTCTACTTTTTGTAATTGTTCATTTGTTGCATTTTTTAATATTTTAAACCTATCAGCTGGAAAAGCTATTATTCTAAAGTCGGTTAATTCAATATATATTAATCTATCTTTAACCCAAACATTAATCGCTGTTGGCTCAATTTCTATTGGCTTTTCAACTTCTATGGTATTCATAATATTTTTCCTTTAATAAAACTGCATTTTCATAAACTAATTTTTCAATATCCCTTAAAGTATGAGGTTTTAATCCTATATTTCTTGCAAGTCTTATAGGTTCTAACCAAAATTTACATTCTCAATCTGAATTGGCAACATGAATATGGGAGGTTCGTTACTTTCATCAGAATAAAAATGAAATCTAAAGTTTGCAATTCTTAAAATTGTTGGCATTAATAGAAATTCAAATTAGTAAAAGGTAAAATTATCATTTTTTTATGAAAGTAAAAAGAAATTTTCATTTATACTTGCAAATAAAATAAAAATCCCAAGTAAGATTTAGGTAATTAGACATTTGTTTTCATATAAATCTATTTATCTCTTATATACCCATACTTTGGATTAAATAGAAATTCTTTATCACTTAGAGTAAGAAGAAAGGAAATTAAATCTACTTTGTCATTTGAAGTTAAGTTTATTGGCTTAAGTAATTGCTTTGAAAGAGTTTTACTTTGATTAATTCCATTAGTATAATGATTTATTACATCAGAAAGCCTTTTAAACCTTCCATCGTGCATATAAGGATAGGAAAATTCAATATTTCGAAGTGTAGGAACTTTAAATTTTAATGAATCTTCAGAATTTTGTGAAATCTTCATTCTTCCAAAATCATTTAAAGTTGGGTCTAATTTCAAACCATTATTTTCAAAGTTATAATTAGTAAAAAGTGGCTCTTTGTGGCAAGAGGAACAATTTTCTTTATATAGTTTGTAACCATTTTCCTCTTGCTTAGTAAAAGTGCTTTGTTTACTCATCACACTATCATACTTTGAGTTAGCACTCACTAAGGTTAAAAGAAATTGTGAAATTGCTTTTAAAGTATGCTCCCCTGTTGCCAAGCTATCATCAAAAGCATTTTTGAAAAGTGATTTATACATTACCGAATTTTTTAATTTAAAAACAACATTTGAAATATTTTCACCCATTTCAATTGGATTACTAATTGGGGCTAATGCTTGCACATCAAGATGATTAATAGCACCATCCCACATAAAAGACTTACTCCAAGCTAAGTTCATAAGTGCTGACGAGTTTCGAGTCCCAATTGAGTCATTAATTCCATGGCTTAAGCTATGATCAGAATGAGTAAATGCGTTAAATTGAGAGTGGCAATTTGCACATGAAAAAGTACTATCTTTAGATAAAATTGGATCATAAAATAACTTTCTACCTAATTCAATTTTCTCTTTTGTTAATGGATTTTTAGAAAAATCATAACTAGGTTTTTGCCAATATTCAGGAAAGTATATTAAATCATTAAATTGAACAAATGATATAAATAATAATAGTGAAATTGAGGATATTAAAATGAGTTTATACATAATCATTTTGAATAAAAGCAAGTTGCAAGGATTTTTGATATTTTTACAGATTCATAACTTGGAGACATTGTTTTATTTTTTTTATTAATTTCTAAATTAGAAAAAAACTTTCTCAAATTTAAAACAATACTTACCCTATTCACATTATTTAAATCTAATTCAACCACTTGAATTGAATTATATGGATATTGATAACCACCTAAATGAAATTGAAATTCATTATTTCGTGTTTTACATATATTGCTCATACCTTCTAATTTAAAATTTATATAACCATTTTGCCAAGTCCAATACATTCCTTTAGTTGGGTCTAAATCCCCACCATATACACCAGATACGTTCTTTATGCTATCAATACCAAGATTAAACCTAATTTTATTGTAATTTATTTGATAAAGCATTTCTAAATTAATAACTTTTGAAATTGAGTTTGAAAAATCAATCAAATGATACCTATTAACTTCTTTAAAAATTGTAGAGTCATAATTTAATAATTCAATATTTGAAATATAGAATTTTAAAGTCTCAATTTTAATAGTATCATTTTTATTAATAATATAAGCTTTATTTAACTCAATATCTTCATTTTCAAATTCTGAATTGATAATAATAGATTTAATATTTGAATATAAGTTAATTGAAAAAGTAAAAATCAAACATAAAAATAAAATGAATCTACTTTTCATTACCATTCCCAATACTTTTATCTTTATCCCTTTTATTTTTAGATGGAGGTCCGAAAAGTTTTACAAAATCTTTTGTGAAATTTTCAAATAATATTTTTTGGTCATTTTTGCAAAGCTCTCTAATTGCTTGAAAATGAGAATAGTGAATATGTTCAATTTTATTTTCAATTTTATTAAGTTCTAAAAACAATGAATCTTTTGTTTTTTGTGAAGCATTGTTACTTATAGTATAATAAAGTTGAATTTTAAAATCTCTAATTTGTTTCTCAGATTCATTTATTGCTTTTCTATGGAATTGAATCAAAACTTCATATTGCTTAA
>JAYTXK010000059.1:0-10151 GCA_043743005.1 Ignavibacteriota bacterium | reverse complement strand
GTTCATAAAAGCCTTCAGCATTTACATTTAATTGTATTGTACCAAAGCTCATAGCCTGCACATTAGCTCTTATTACTTTCACACTTGAGCAATTGCAAGATGCTGATGCACTATCAATTTCTAAGATACCAGCACCTTTATTATAAAAGTTAATATCTTTCTGATAAAATTTGCTATTTATCATTTTATCTTTAATATTAATTTTATCAAAAGCAATAACAGGAGTTTTTTTAGCTGAAACTATTGAGTTACTCATTTGTTCTTCATTTAATTTCTTAGTAGATGAGCAACTACTCACAATAAAAATAATGACAAATAAATTTAAAACTAATTTCATATAAATTAATTCCAAATATTATTTAAAACATCATCAAAACTGTGAAATCCTTTGTTTTGATTTATCCAATTAGCAGCGGTTAGTGAACCTAAGGCAAATCCACTTCGGTTTTTTGCTCTATGGCTAAGCTCTATCGAATCAGAATAGGAATCTATATAAACAGTGTGCCTGCCTGTAATTTCTCCACCACGAGTGGAACTAAGATGTAATACATCTTTTTCAATTTGTCCATCTATCGAATCTTTTTCAATTCTGGTTTTGAAATCTACTTCTTCCAAAATGATATTTGCAAGTGAAACAGCTGTACCACTTGGGCTATCTTTTTTCCTATTATGGTGCATTTCGTGCATCATAATATCAAAATTATCAATTTTGTTCATCAATCTTGAGGCTTCTCTAGTAATCCGAAAAAACATTTGCATACCAATTGAGAAATTAGAACCCCAGACTAATCCTATTCCATTTTTGTCAACTATATCTTTCACTTCATTCTTGTAATCATACCAACCAGTAGTACCGAGCACTATGTTTTTATTATGTTCAGCCAATATCAATACATTTTTCAGCACGGTATCAGGAAATGTAAAATCAATTGCTACATCAAAATCATAACTTGCATTTTCTTTTAATGGATTTTTCAAATCAAAAATGTCAGTTATTTCATAGCCATCTCTTTTGGCTAAAGTTTCAATTTCTTTACCCATATTTCCATAGCCTACTATAGCTATTTTAGGAAGTGAATTCATTACTTATTTCCATTTTGAATTTATAAAATAAATTTATGATATTATGCAAAATTCATTTTCCCAAATATAAACTTTTTAGGATTGGAAAAGAAAAGAAAAATACAAATAGATAAAAGTCCTAAATTTTCAAGCACTTTGCTCCAATTAATAGTTTGCTTGCTTGCTGCACCAAAACAGCCACAGCTTATGCTTAAGCCTCTTGAAATTGCAGAAATTATTTCCAATTCAACTCAATATTAATTAGGCAGTTACTGCTTCGTTACTTCTGTAATTAAGAAAGTTAATTGGTAAAATATTGTTTAAATTAAGCACCTCCATAGCTCCTAATATTTCAATTCCAACAATTTTGCTGTTTTCACCTATATCTAATACAACGTTTTCACTAACTTTTTGATTGATTACTTCTTGAGATGTTTCATCAAATCTTATATAAAGTAGATCAAATTTATTATCATATTCAATTTTCATAATTATATTATTAAAATTTAAACCATCCCAAATATAAACTTTTTAGGATTGGAAAAGAAAAGAAAAATACAAATAGATAAAAGTCCTAAATTTTCAAGCACTTTGCTCCAATTAGTAGTTTGCTTGCTTGCTGCACCAGCACAGCCACAGTTTATGCTTAAACCTCTTGATATTGCTGAAATTACCATTGCAATAAAAAGTATTAATAATCCACCGATTATTAAGCTGTTGGTTTGAATTTTCACTCCAAAGGCAAGCAAAAGACCAGTAATTAACTCAAGCCAAGGTAGAAATAAAGCAATTATGTTAACTACATAAAGCGGTGTAAGATTATATTTAATTATATCATTTGCAAAATGGGCTGGGTCTGCTATCTTCGCAACTCCAACAACAATAAAAAAGCCTCCAAGAAATAATCTTAAAGCCAAATTTAAATAATTATTATCAAGAATTTTATTAATCATAATATGAGTTTCCCTTTTTTCATTACTAATTCACCGTCAAAATACATATCTGGAGATTTGATTAGTCCATCAATGTGTATTGATACATCAATACTGCCACCCATTGATTTATTATTTCCAAATGCTATATGCACAGTTCCTAATACTTTTTCATCTTCTAATATTATTCCTGAAATTTTAGCCTTGTGGTTAGTACCAATTCCAAGTTCAGCAATAGAAAAAGCATCTCCACCAACTTCAGAAAGCATTTTTTCAAACTTCTTTGCTTGACTGCCACCACTAAATTTTATTGCATTTCCATTTTTGATTTGAATAGTAATTGGCTTTTCCAAAACCCCAATACCTGCAATAGAGCCATCAAAAACAATACTTCCATTGCTTTTTCTTTCCAATGGAGCCATATAAACCTCTCCAGAAGGTAAGTTTCCACTATCGCCTTTGTTTTTCAAAACTCCAGTGCTTGGAAGAATTTTCCTTCCTTCAATTGGCAAAGTAATATCTGTACCAAGTGGAGTAGTAACTCTAACAGACTTCACTCCTTGCAAGCGAGCAGTAAGTTTATTTGATAAATTCACTATTGTTTCAGCATCAGCACTAAGGCATCTTGACATTATTTCTGTTGTAATACCGGGCATAGTAACTACACGAGTGCCAAGTGCAGAAGCCTCTCTACGGGCATTTGTATGTGTTAAAGATTTTGTAGTTGGGCAAATTACTACATCAAACTTTTTCATAAGTTCAGCAATTTCATTAGATGGCTCTTCGCCATTTATTAGCTGTGGCTTGATTTCCACATATAAGCAATTAGATGAAATCAGTCTTCCTTCATCATAAAGTGCTAAACCAATTTCTCTTTTATTGAAATCAGAAATTACAAGCAAAGATTCCTCTTTTTGCAAGCCAAGGTAATCAATTAAAGCTATTTTACAAGCCTTGTTCAGTTTTTTATTCATTATAGGTTTAGTAGTAAAGATATGAAATTACAATCGGTATAAGATAAAATAATCTTATTGAAATTATTTATTTCACAGACGGAAGTAGCAAAATATAATTATTTCAATATTACAAGCTCACCTTTCAGAAATGTTTTGAATAAGCAATGTAAATGCAATTTGATTCCAATAAATATATTAGGAATTTTATAAATTTAAGCGAAAAATACTTCCTTAAATTAATTAATCTAAAATAATTAATAAATTATTCTTTGTTTTTGAAATTTATTTTTTTAAATTATAAAAAGTGAAAATTGATTTTTTCAGAGAGTTATTTTTTTTAAGTCATTTAAAGGTTTTGATTAGTTAAAAAGTATCTAATATTAAATTTTTTCTTCATTAATTAAGGGCTAATTATGGGATTTTGTACACACTCTAAAAGTGTGAGAAAAATAGCAACTTTGAGAAACACTCTAATGCTATTTTTAATTCTCACAGTTTTTGGCATTTCAGAAGCATTTGCACAGAACCAAAAAATTGAAGGTACTGTGAAAGATGCAAGCTCGAAAAGAGCTTTAAGTGGTGCCACCATTCAAATCAAGCAGTTAAGGCTTGGTGCAGTAGCTGATAAAGCTGGTAAATTCTCCTTTCAAGTACCAGCAGGCAAACACAATGTTGAAATAAGTTATATTGGATATCGAACTGAAAAAAAAATAGTTGATATCAAAGATAATACTGTAACTTTAAGCATTGATATGTCTGAACAAGCTTCAGAGACTAGTGAAGTAGTTGTAACTTCTCTATCTGGCGATGTTAAAAAAGAAATTTTAGGGAATGCTATTTCAATAATTGGAAGTGCTTCTATAGAAAATACAGTTTCTTCTAATGCAATTGATGCACTTTCAGGACAAGTTACAGGAGCATATGTAACTAGAAATTCTGGTCAACCTGGTGCTGGTACTTATGTAACTCTAAGAGGTAGAAAAACTATAAGTGGTTCATCAGAGCCTTTATATGTTGTTGATGGTGTTATAATGGATAATTCGGCTTTGTACGATCCAAATGGTGCAACCTCTCAATCTAATAGAGCTGTAGATATAAATCCAAATGATATTGAAAAAATGGAAATATTAAAAGGTGCTTCTGCAGCAGCCATGTATGGCTCTTTAGCAGGAAATGGAGTAATTTTAATTACTACAAAAAAAGGTCAAATGACAGATGAATCAAAACCAGCAAGAATTACTTATAATTCAAGTTATACTTCTGAAAAATATTCTGGAAATGTTCCATTACAAACTACTTTTGGTCAAACCACACCTTATGCCCCTGGTAAACCAGGTTCTACTACTTCTTATGGTGCAGCTTTACCAGCAGGTACTCTAACTTATAATAATGCTTCTGCTCCTTTCAGACAAGGTGTTGGTAATGAACAATCTATTTCTGTATCAGGTGGAGTGCCACAATTTGATTATTTAATCAATGGAACATACTACAATAATGTTGGGTATGTAGAAGGTTCTCAATTGACACGATCAAGTTTAAGAGCAAATATCTCTGCATCTATTCTTCCAGGTTTATCTATTGCTAATAATTTAAATTTTATTAATTCTGATAATGATTTGCCTCAAGATGGTTCTAATAGATCAGGTATTTTATTGGGCTCTTTAAGAACTCCTGCTAACTTTAATAATCTTGAATATTTAGAAGCAGATGGAACTCAAAGAAGATTTGCTGGATATGACAACCCAATTTGGACTCAAAAATTTAACAAATATAATTCTAAAATTAATAGAACTTTAAATAGTACAATCTTAAAATGGAATTTAAATAGTTGGATTAATTTATCAGCAAATTATGCTTTTGATCATTATAATAATAATATTACTCAAAGGTTAGCTGTTGGATCTGGTGTATCAGAATCTAGAGCTGGTTTGATAGATTTCACTAGAATTTATAACAAACAAGAAAATTTAGATTTTACTTCTAATTTTAACTTAAGTGAGTTTTTAGGTGATAATATTAATTCAAACTTAGTAATTGGAGGTCAAACTATTTGGTCTGAAAGATCAATTTCAAATATTAATTCAAAACAAACTCTATCATTTTTTGATCAAGTTGGAGCAGGGTCTTCTAAAAATGGTTCTTCTGGATTATACAAATCGCAAATATTTGGTATATTTAGTCAATTAACTACTACATATATTGAAAAATATACTATTACTTTAGGTATAAGAAGAGATGCAAGTTCAATGTTTGGTGAGTCACAGCAATATCATTATTATCCTAAAATGAGTTTTTCTTATATGCTAAGTAATGAATCTTTTTTTGATAGTTTTAAGAAAGATGGAAATACTTTGAAAGTAAGAGCAGCTTATGGCGAAGCTGGTTCACCAAGTTTGCCAGGTGCTTATGCAACAAATTCACTTTATGGTACTTCTGGATTTTTTGACCCTTGGGGAAGAGATGATAATACAGCAAGTAGAGGTGGGTTTATCGGTATTAGACAAGGTGGAGGAGCAGTAAATGAATCAATAGTTGCTGGTGCTAAAACTATATTACCTGAATTAACTATTGAAAGAGAAGTTGGTATAGACTTAAGTTTGATGGACAATAGATTAGTTTTAGAAGCTAACTACTTTTATTCTAATGTGTTAGATATGATTTTGGCTGTACCTGTTCCTTCTTCTACAGGATTTGATATGGCTTTAAGAAATGGTGGTTCAATGTGGAATCAAGGATATGAATTGTCATTAAAAATCAACCCTATCAGAGAAGAAAATTTATCTTGGAATACAATTTTGAATTATACTTCTGTTAAAAATCAGGTTTACAAATTAAATATCTCTACAAATCAAGATGCTGATGCGTATATTTCTTTAAATGGTGGATTTACTGGTATGCAGAATATTGCAAGAGTTGGGCAACCACTTGGAGTATTTTTAGGTTATGGTTGGCTTAGAGATAGTGATGGCAAAATTTTCCACAGTGGTGATTTTACATTAAATACTCCTGATAAAAGAGATTCTCTTGATGCAAATAAAAGATATATAAGAGCTACAAAAGCTCAATTCGATGCAGGAAATGCAACAGAATTGACTGATGATTATGTTACTGGAATGAAAAATGCACCCAAACAAGATGCTAAATCAAGAATTTTAGGTAATCCTAATCCTACTTTCCAAATTGGATGGAGAAATGATTTTACTATTATGAAAGACTTTACTTTAGGTTTCTTATTTGATGCAGCTTTTGGTTTTGATGTATGGAATGGAACAAGAGGTGCTTTATATAATTTTGGTACTTCTAAAGATACTGAAGATAGAAACGATCCTTGGTTCAACGAAAATGGCGATAAAGTTTTAAAAGCTGATGGAACTCAAGCCACAAGACAAGTATATTACCAAAATCATGGGAATGGTTTTAATATTAATGAACCATTTGTTGAAAAAGCTTCATACATCAAATTACGTGAATTAAATATTGCTTATTCTTATAAAGGCTTAAAAGATTGGAATATTACTGCTTTAATAATAAAATTTACTGCTAGAAACTTATTAACTATTACTGACTATAAAGGTTATGATCCTGAAGTAAATACTTTCTCAAATGCAGAAGGAAGAGGATTTGACTACTTTTCATTACCACAAGTTAAATCTTATAGATTAAGTTTATCTGTTAATTATTAATAAGGAAAGGCAAAATGAAAAACAACAAAATAAATATCAAAATATTATATATATTAATATTAATCCCTATATTATTTTTATCTTCATGTGATCCAGATAAAAATATAAATATTTCTCCTAATGCAATTAGTGACCAAAGTGTTAAATCTGTTGATGGTATCAATGGGTTGGCAATTTCTATGCAAGTAGGAGCTGGTGAGTTTTATACTGGTGATAGATCTAGAATATTATCTATATGGTCTTGGCAAATGTGCTGTCCATCTGGCTTAGGTCGTCCTCAACCTGTTCAGTGGAATACTTATCTTATGGTGGAAGATGGACCTGCTGATGATACTTGGAAAACTGCATACAGAACTGTAAAAATTTGTAATGATATTATTTCTAATATTTCACCAACTTTAGCTTTTGGTACAAAAAATAATGAAATACAAAAAACAATTTCTGGAATGGCAAAAGCATACAAAGGAATGCTTTTAGGTGAACTTGCAGCTTTATTTGGTGATATTCCAATTGTAATTAAAGATTTGGAAGCATCTCAATTTGCAAAACAAAAAGATGCCTTTACAGAAGTTCAAAAAATACTTGATGATGCAATTGTTGATTTTGGTAAAGGAGATGCTGCTGGTATATATTCTAGAGATTTAAATTATAAAGGAGATAAAACAAAATGGATTGCAGCTTGTAATTCATTAAAAGCTAGATACTACCTTATGGTTAAAGATTATTCTAAAGCAAATCAATTTGGTAAATTAGGTATCCAAGTAGGTGGAAATTTAAGTTCTCAATATTCAGATAATGCTGGTGAACATAACCCATGGGGACATTGGACTTTAGATGAATCAGGTGAACCTATTAGAGTTGATGCAACATTTATGAGAATGTTAAAATCTGAAAAAGGTGATACTAGAATAGCTTCATATTTTACTGCAAATGGACCTAATGGTGAGTTTGTTGGTTATGTACATTCACGTAGTGGTATTGCTGATGCAGATTCAAATGAAAAAGTAGGTATAAGAGCAGCTAGCTTAAAAAAATATGGTTCTTATAGTGCTAAATTGCCTTTCATTACTGCTGATGAAACAGCATTTATTGTTTCTGAATCTGCTGCTAGAACAGGCGATGAAAATACTGCTACTACTCTTGTAAATGCTGTAAGAACTGCTGCTGGATTAACTAGCTTTACTGGAACTGGAGCAATCTTAATTGCTGAAATTATGAAGCAAAAACACTTACAATTATTTTTAGAAGGGCAAAGTTTTTATGATAAGAGAAGATTAGGTACACTACCTGATACTAAAATTCCAAATAGGTTTATTTATCCTATTTCTGAAAAGAACTCTAATCCTAATGTTCCTTCTGATTCAAAAGTTGATATGTCTTCTGTTTCAAAATAGACGATAATTTTAAATTTTTACAAAGAGGCTGTCTTAAAAAAACAGTCTCTTTTTTTTAAACATTATATTTTGAAATTATTATTGATTAATTAATATAATATTCTCACTTTCAACAACTTTTCAAACAAAAGTTTCCCAAAATTTCTAAAAATTAAAAATGAGTAGATTTATACCTCAATGTCACAACAAGTTGATATTTAAAAACTCTAATCTCAATAACTGACAACTTTAAATGCAAAGAATTTTAAGTAATTGGTTTCAGGCATAGACATTAAAATTGGGTGGCAAGGCGATTGCCCACCACGAAAAATTAATTGCAATTGCTTATGTTGTTTCGCTGCTTCTCTACTAATTATCTCAATAAAGGTTTCTTCTTCCACTGCTTGAGAGCAACTTGAAGAAATTAATATTCCATTATTATTTAGCATTTCCATAGCTAATTTATTAATCTTAGAATAACCATGCTTTGCAGCACCAACCTCTTTTCGCTTTTTAGCAAAAGCTGGAGGATCTAATACAATAATATCCCACTTCTCTTTATTTTCAGCAGCTTTTTCTAAATATTGAAATACTTCCTGAACTTCAAAATCAGCATTTTCAAAATTATTAAGTTCCTTGTTTTTTAGGCTTGAGCTTATTGCGTCCTTTGAAGAATCAATACCCAATGACTTTTTAGCACCTGCAAAAGCAGCATTAAGAGCAAATCCACCCTGATTGCAAAAACAATCTAATACAGTCTTCCCTTTTGAAATAGTTTGAAGAAAGTTTCTATTTACTTTTTGGTCAAGGAAATAACCTGTTTTTTGTCCTGATACTAGATTAAGACTTAGCTTAACTCCATTTTCAGAAATAAATATTTCTTCTGGAATTTCTCCAAATAGAACTTCCTCTTTTTGCTCCAAATTTTCGATTAATCTTAATCGAGAAATATTTTTAGCTATTATTCCTTTTGTATTTGGCAATGCTTTGATTAAAGCTGAAGTAATTGTAGGCATATTAAGTTCAATGCCAGCCGAAAGTGATTGCAAAGATAAATAATCTCCATATCTATCCACCACCAAGCCGGGCAAACCATCACTTTCGCCAAAAATCAATCTATAATTATTGGCATTTGGGAAAAGCATTTTTCTATGATTTAATGCTAAGTTTATTCTATCAATAAAAAACTTCTCATCAATATTAGCATGAGTACCTAATAGTCTTACTGAAATCAAACTATTTGGGTTGTAATATCCTAAGCCAAATGATGTGCCTTTATCATTCAAAAGCTCTACCACACTACCAACAGGAATTTCTTTGCTTATACTTTTCAGTTCATTGCTAAACACCCAAAGATGCCCATTTTTCAATCTTTTATCTGCGTAGGCTTTGAGCTGAACAGTTGGAGTTAAAGCCATTTACTTACCACCAAAAACTTTTTTAAGTAAATCACTTGTACGAGCTGCAGGGTCCTTTCTAATATTTGTTTCCTCACTTGCAACCATTTTGAACAATCCTTCAATAGCTTTACCAGTAACATACTCTGTCAAATTTGGGTTTACTTTTTTCACAAATGGAATTTTATTATAAGCACTCATTAAGTCTGACCAATATTTAGTAGCTTGCGTGCTTTCTAAAGATTTTGCAATCACTGGCGAAAATGATGATGTTAATTTCGGTGTAGTTTTATCTTGCAAGTATTTTGTACCAGCAGTTTGGTCGCTACCAGTTACAATTTTAATTGCATCAGTAATTGTCATTTGTGTAATTGCTCCAACAAAAATATCAGTAGCACTTTTTGAAGCATCTTCTGCAGCACGATTAAGTGAAACAATTGCCTCATCTACTTTGCTTCCAAGCCCAACTTTTCTTAATGTATTTTCCACTACTTGTGCTTCGGGAGGTAATGGAATCTTAATTGTTGGATTTTTATAAAAGCCATCAACTGCAGAAACAAGAGTTACTCCTTTTTTTGTTCCTTGTATCAACGCTTCTTTGATACCACCTGAGGCATCAGCTTCGCTCATTCCAGTTGATTTTTTAATATCGTCAACGATACCACCTAAGCCATCTAATAATCCGCCTTTCTTTTCAGTTTTGTCGATTTTTTCAGTTGGGTTTGATTTTGTTGTATCTCCAGTTGTT
>JAYTXK010000058.1:0-2543 GCA_043743005.1 Ignavibacteriota bacterium | reverse complement strand
TTGTTATTTTGCATCCGAATATGAGCATGTAATTGAGAATTATGAAAATGTTCCTTTGTGGATTCATGGTCATACACATAGTATAGTAGATTATATGTTAGGAAAAACTAGAGTTGTATGTAACCCAAGAGGATATCCAACAACGTATGGAATGGAGAATGATAGATTTGATGAAAAATTATTAATAGAATTACCTTTACTATAATAGGTAAATGATGTATAATACTTGTAAATTATAAAAGGAGAATGGTATGACGGAAATGATTAGTAATCCAGAACAGAAACAACAAATTAAACGAGCACTACAAGAAATTTCGGATTCTATGACTCGTATTGCATCAGAACGAGACTTAATTAAAGATATTAAAACAAACTTATTAGAAGATGCTAAAGATAAGTTGACCATGAAACAAATTAACAAGTTAGCTAAAACATTTCATAAAGGCTCATTTAAGCAAGAGAACGAAGAGTTTGATGAGTTCTTATACTTATATGAAGCTATTACAGATGAAAAGTTGGAAGATTAATATGAAAACATCTGATGAAAATGATAATAGTTCTACTCAATCTGCAAAAACAAATGAAGTTTATGGTAACTATGATATAAACTTTCATAATCCAGTTTCATATCATTTTGAATACTATAGTGGACATTCTATTACTAAAGAGTTTCATAATCAATATCGTGCAGATGCATATATTGAAGAAAATCTACCTTTTATTATAGAATATAATAAAGTAGAACAACTTTTAGGGTAAAAATATCAAATAAATACTAGCATATATTAGTAAGTATTATTATATAACAATTAACAACATAAAGGAATTAAAATGGGTACAACAGAAGAAACATTAGTAGAACCAACAGCAACACCTACAACAGAAACCGTTTCTCCAGTAGAAGCACCAGTAGTACCACAACCAAAATTTTCTGGCAAACTAATGCAGGAAACATTAGAAGGTACTATGAAAAAATTTGATTATTCAAAGAATGAAAATATCGTAGTGGTATTTAATAAACTTGTAGAATCATTAAAAAATGATGATTTAAATGAGTTCTATGTTACATATAATGTTTTAATGAGTGCAAATACTCCAGGATTTAAAGAGTTAATTGAAAGCTCTTATGAATATCTAAATCTAACATCTCATGAAGATTTTATTAAAAATCATCACGAATAATTTGTAATTATATTTTATTATGAATAGTTATATACTCATTTTTAAAAAATGTATTATATGAATGAGTATATAACTAGTAACACTACAAATTTAGTAGAATATAATGCTATTCAACTTAATGAATATAAAATTGCTGGATTAGAATTTATTAAGAATAAGTTCCAGTTTATATTAAACTCCGATGAAAACTATTGGTATTATTTGGATAAACTTGCCATAGAAGTGTTTGGTAGTCTGGAAGACCGAGATGGTTTTTACAGGTGGGCAATTGAAAATAGGTATGTAAATAATCCACATCAACCAATAGAAGAATTATCTAGTAATGGTAAAGCATATTTACGCCTTCTTATTGAGTCTAATAAGAATAAGAAAGATGAAATTATTGTTAATAATGTCATAATTGAAAATAGTATTGATGAGTATATTGATGTTGAATTTTTAGAAATAATAGACGGGAAGATAACATAATGAACAAAGAAAACAAGAATTTTCCATCAAGATTAGTATTAGCTATTAAAAAGTTAATACAAAGAACTAAAAAGTAAATAACGGGAGATAATTATGAGCGGATATTTGGGTAATTTGCATAGAACTGGTGATGCAAAGTTTGATGCCGTATTAGATATGATTGAGCGGGCTGGTGATATGTATCATAATACAAGTCAATGGCAAGATGATAATGATTGGTTAGAAGATAAGCGAAGCTGTATTGACTTAATTAATGAAAAAATTGATGCAATAGGAGAAAAATTATGAATAAAGAATTTAACACTGGTGATAAGGTATTTTGTTTAATGTTTGGTAATGGTATCGTTACAGAATCTCATGATTCTTTAACATATTCAGTTAGAGTTGATTTTGGTGGTTATGATTATTCCTACACAAAAAATGGATGCTTTGTAACTGGTATTTCTAAATCAATATTATTTCATGGTCATGATTTAATTGTTACTGTGACTGAACCAGAATATGAATATCAAATTATTTATGGCTATGATAATAAATTCTACATGACAGAAGAATTCTATACTTCTCTTGATGATTGTAGAAAGTTATTAGGTGAAATTGATGATGTAACAGTTGAATTCTATCCCCCAAGTAAACAACTAAAAGGTACATATGTCAACGGTGTTTGAATCCCTATCTCTAAAAGGATTAAGAAAAGCACATTTAGAGCAATTGTTATGCTACATAAATTATCGCCAAAATGATGGTTGTTATTACGGAAATAAAGAACAATACGAAAAAAAAGAAATGGAACTTAAAAAATGGATAAGGGATGCGATTGTATATGCAGAAAATCCTAATGTAAAGTTTCCAAAATGATGAATTTACAGTTAAATAATAAAAACTTCTCGTGG
>JAYTXK010000057.1:0-3726 GCA_043743005.1 Ignavibacteriota bacterium | reverse complement strand
TTCAAAAGCAAAAGCTGAAAGTGATAATGCTTCATTTAAAAATGGATTTTCAATATTTAAATCTTCTGAATGAGTTTCAATGAAATTTGTATAAGTTATGCCATTGATAAAATCTTGATTTTGAAGCACTTTTAACATAAAAGCAGTAGAGGTTTTCACGCCAAGTATTACATTTTCTTTTAAAGCATTAATCATTTTAATTCTTGCTTCTTCTCTATTTTCGCCGTAAGAAATTAATTTTGCTAAGATTGGATCGTAGAATACTGTAACTTCACTTCCTTCTTTAATTCCTGTGTCGTATCTAATTCCTTTACCTTTTGGCTCAATATATTTAAGTATTTTACCAGACGAAGGCATAAAATTATTATCTCCATCTTCAGCATAAATTCTACACTCAAATGAATGTCCTTTTTGTGAAATATCAGACTGTGAATAAGGTAATTTTTTACCTTCGGCTATACCTATTTGAAGTTTTACCAAATCTATACCTGTTACCATTTCAGTAATTGGGTGCTCTACTTGAATGCGAGTATTTACTTCAAGGAAATAAAATTCTCCATTTTGAGCAAGAAGAAATTCAACTGTTGCAACAGAGTCGTAATTTGTAGCTTTAATAGCTTTTACTGCTGTTTCACCCATTTTTAATCGAGTTTCATTAATTAGAGCTATACTTGGGCTTTCTTCAATAATTTTTTGGTGACGACGTTGGATAGAACATTCTCTTTCAAATAAGTGGATTGCATTGCCAAATTGGTCAGCAGCCACTTGAATTTCTATATGTCTTGGGTTTTCTATATACTTTTCTAAAAAGATTTCATCACTACCAAATGCCGATAATGATTCTCTCATAGAAGCTTCGGCTGAGGCTTTGAGATCAATTGAATTTTGTACAACTCTCATACCTTTCCCACCACCGCCAGCAGATGCTTTGATTAGTACAGGATAGCCAATTCTTTCAGCTGTATCAATGAACTCTTGAATGTCTTTTGAAGAGGATTTCATACCCGGAACTACTGGCACATCAGAAGCTATCATAAGTTTCCGAGATTCAACCTTTGAACCAAGTATTTTCATAGCTTCTACTTTTGGACCAATGAAAATTAAACCAGCTTCTCTAACAGCTAAATTAAATTCAGGATTTTCAGACAAAAAACCATACCCAGGATGAATGGCATCAGAATTTGTTTCTTTCGCTGCACCAATTATTTTCTCAAAAGCCAAATAAGATTCTTTAGCAGGTGCATTACCAATAAATACTGACTCATCGGCAAGTTCTACATGAAGTGCATTCTTATCTACTTCCGAAAATACAGCAACAGTTTTTATACCCAATTCTTTACAAGCATTTATAATTCTGCAAGCAATTTCACCACGGTTAGCTATTAATATTTTTTTAATTTTTGCCATTTTAATAAGATTTCAATCAAATAAAACAAGAAAATGTCAAATCATATTTTGACTTTTCATTCTTACAAAATTGCGAAATTTATTGTTAAAAAAATCATTTTAAAAACAAAAACAAGATAGTGAGCTCATAAAGATAAAGAATTTCTCATCCAGTCAAAATATTCTTTATTACCATTTGATATTTCTACTGAAATTATTTCAGGAATTGAATAAGTGTGAAGTGAAATTATTTTGTTTTTAATAGCTTCAAAATTTGAATTTTGAGATTTGATCAAAAGTGTAAATTCACTTTCTTTCGTAAGCTTACCTTCCCACATATAATAGGAAGTAATTTTAGGGATAATACTAACACAAGCTGCAAGGCTTTCATTAATTAGAGTGCTTGCAATTAGTTCAGAATTTTCAATTGTGTCACAATTGCATATAATTATACAAAACTCACTATTTCCCATAGATAATAACAAGATTAATTTGAAAATGATTACAAAAATACAATTTTAAAAAAATTCATAACATAGTAATTTAATATTTCACGATTATTTTACCATTAAATTTTAATTCTTTAAGAGGAATTTGATTTGATATAGTATTATTATTACAAATTACTTCAATATTTATATCAAAACCATAAATCCTATCATTTTTAATAGTATAATTATCACAATACATTTTAGCATTTGTATTTACTGAATTGGAGATAAATTGTTTTCTATCATACATATATGTTAATTGAATTTCTCCTTTATTTAATTTTCTATTATCAAGAATAGAAATAGAATTTAATAACAAATTAACATTAGTGAAATAATCAATTCCAAATGGATTACCCTGTTTACTTTAGTAGATCAAATTCGCTTAATATGAAAATTTTGGAAAATTTATAATACTTAATACTTTTGCATTAACTCTAGGTAGAACAGGTAGTTTCAATTCACCTGATTCAATCAATTTTTCAATTTCAATTCTATATTCCATATTTAACATTTTTGAATGCAAAAATATTTCACTTTTAAAAATGTAAATTAGTAAAATTTTAAGAATTAATTTATTGTTATTGAATATATTTAAACATTTATTATAAAATTCTAAAATTTTTAAATTTACTTTACTATTTTTGCAAATTAAAATTATCAATTTTCATTAAGTTAAAAAATGCTATTAATTAATATTTTGGGAAATTTAGCAAACCTATTTTATATTATTGGTTCATCGTTTAGAGATCAAATATATATAAGAGCTTCATTTATTGCTGCTGCTTTTTTTGAGTTGTATTATGATTTTTATCAAGGAACTGAGCCTCTTTGGATAAATATTACTTGGCTTGTACCATTAATAGCAATAAATTCATACTATTTAATTAAATTGCTTTATGAAAAAAAAACACTTTTTTTAGAAGACTATGAACAAACAATTTATTATAGGAATTTCTCAAAAACTAATAAATTAATTTTTAAAAGGATTATTAAAAACTCTGAAAGAGTAATTATAGAATCTAATGAAAATATTATTAAAGAAGATGAAGATAATGATTCTTTTTATTTAATTGTTTCAGGTGTTGCAAGTATCAAAGTAAAAAGTAACTTTATTACAGTAATCTCAGATGGTACTTTTGTAGGTGAAATGAGTTTTTTGACTGGACATACTCCAAGTGCTACTGTAAAAGCAGAAACTCAAATAAATTTATTAAAGTGGAATAAAGAAACTATGAAAAAAGTTATGGAAGAAGATAATGAAGTTAATAATGCATTTAAAGTCATTTTATCTAATGACTTAATTGCAAAAATTAAGAATCAAAATGAGTCTAATTAATCAAAATGATAAATTACACCTTCTTTTGTTAATCCTTTAAATTCTGAAACATCATAATTAGAGAAATCATCTGAGTAATGCATTAAAAACATTTTATTTTTGATTTCTATGTTTAATGTTTTCAATTCATCCAAACTAGCATGTACAGGATTTGGTTTCATTGAACAGTCGTGAAAGATGTATTCTGACTTATATCCAAATTTATTTATTAATTCATAATCAAATTTTGTATCACCCGAAAACATAATTTTATCGTCAATAAATAAACCATAAGATATAAAAGCTTCATCAGAATTTCTTGCAGAATCAGGTACGTGATTAGTTCTAAAAAATTCTAATTTAATATCACCAAACATTGCAATTTCTTTTTTAATTCCATCTTCTTCTATTATATTAGGTCTAATAATATGATAATAATCATTAAATTTTAAGTATTGATTTTTTTCATTGATTTCATTAAATGCTAATCCACCTCTTAAAGATTGCTCCCAAAGTAGTTTTTGGTATTCC
>JAYTXK010000056.1:0-7053 GCA_043743005.1 Ignavibacteriota bacterium | reverse complement strand
TTTGCTTTGTCAAATTTACTGCCTGGAGAATTACCAACTACAACAAATGATGTGTTTTTACTAACAGATTTTGTTTCTTTACCACCATTTTTTTCTACTAAATCTCCAGCTTCCTTTCTTGTGAGTTTGATAAGTTCACCAGTGAAAACAAATGTTTTACCTTGAAAAATATCACTAGTATTCAGCAATTCAGCTTCACTTAAAGTAAAAGTTAGTCCAGCATTTCTCAAACTATTAATAATTTCTAATTCTTTTTCGGTATTGAAAAAATTATTTATTGATAAAGCCATTTTATTTCCAATTTCACGAATAGATGTTAAATCAAAATAATTTGCTTGCATTAAATTATCAATATTTTTAAAATATTTAGCAATTATTTTAGCACCACCTTCGCCAACAAATCTAATTCCAATAGCATATAATACTCTTGTGAAAGGAATTCTTTTACTATCTTCAATACCTTTTAACAAATTATCAATAGACTTAATTCCCCATTTATCTAATTCTAATATTTTATCTCTAAATTTATTTAATTCATAAATATCAGCAATGTTTTTAAGAAAACCAAGTTTTACAAAGTCTTCAACTACTTTTTCTCCAAGTCCTTCAATATTCATAGCATTTCTTGATGCGAAATGTTCAATCTTTCTTCTGGTTTGCCAAACACAATCCGGTGAATTACAATAGTAATTAGCTTCCCCTTCAGGTCTTATCAGAGGTATTTGAGAACCACAATTGCAATAAGTTGGAAATTCATATTCCAAAGCTTCGTGTTTTCTTTTTTCTAATACTACTGAATTTACTTTTGGAATTACTTCTCCACCTTTTTCAATTACAACTGTATCGCCAATTCTAATATCTCTTTCTTTAATAAAATCAATATTATGCAATGTTGCTCTGCTAATTGTAGAACCTGCAAGAAACACAGGTTCAAGCTCTGCAACAGGTGTTACAACACCAGTACGCCCAACTTGAATTGAAATATCATTTAATACTGTTTGAGCTGTTTCAGCTTCAAATTTAAAAGCAATAGCCCACCTTGGAGAGCGAGCAATAAAGCCCAGTGCATCTTGCTGTTTTAAAGAATTTACTTTAATTACAATGCCATCAATTTGAAAAGGTAAGTCGTTTCTTTTCTTATCCCAAAGGTTTATAAAGTCAAAAATATCATCAATATCTTTGCATAATGTTGAATAATTACTTACTGGGAAACCCATTTGTTTTAAAATATTTAGATTTTCGCTATGAGTTATTAATTTTTTAGAATTAGTTGTTAAAAAGTAAGTAGTAATTTGTAATTTTCTATCTAATATTTGTTTAGGATCTAATTGCTTTAAGCTTCCTGCTGTAGTATTCCTAGGATTTGCATATAGCTTTTCATTATTTTCTAATTTTAATTCATTTATTTTTAAAAAATCTGAATCAAGCATATATACTTCACCACGAACTTCAAAATCAGAAAGATTATGTATATTATTTACATGTAAAGGAAGTGATTTAATTGTTTTAGCATTATGTGTAATATCATCTCCTTGAGTGCCATCACCTCTTGTTAAAGCAATACTAAGCTCGTAATTCTCATACCTTAAGCTAATTGCAATACCATCAAATTTCAATTCAACAAAATATTCATATTCTTCACCTTCCAAACCTTCTCTAACTTTTCTATCAAAATCATCTAATTCTTCTCTTGAATAAGTATTTGCAAGTGAAAGCATTGGTATTTTGTGCTGAACTGTTTTAAATTCTTTAATTGCTTGCCCACCTACTCTTTGTGTAGGGGAATTCGCATTAGCCAATATAGGATTATCTTTTTCTAAATCTTGAAGCTCTCTAAAAAGTGTATCGTAATCTTTATCACTTATTGTAGGATTAGCTTCAATATAATAAGCATAGTCATGCTTTCTAATTTCTTCAATTAGAAAATCAATTTTTCCTTTGACATTTTGATTAGAAAACAAATCATTTTTCATATTAATTTCTTAACTTTTCTAATTTTGAAGTATTAATTATTTTGATTTTGCCAGATACAATTTCAATCATTTTCTCATACTGAAAGTCGGATAAAGTACGGATAACAGTTTCTGTTGCAGTACCAACCATATTTGCCAAATCATCTCTTGTAATTGAAAGTATATAAGTATCAGCATTTTCCAAATCAAATTTCTTTTTCAAATCAACCAGAGTATCTGCTACTCTTTTCCTTACTGAATTATATGCAAGTCGTATTAATTTCTCTTCTTTATCTCGAATGTTCCCTGCAAGTAAATTAATAAATTTATTTGCAATATCTCTATTAGAATACAAAAGTTGGAAAAAACTTTCTTTATCTAAAAATAATACTTCCGATTCTTCTAAAGCAACAGCCGTTTCATTATGAATATTATCTTCAAAAAATGGTAAATAACCAAAATATTCTCCTTGGCTCAGCATATCAACTATATATTCTTTTCCATTTTCGTTTGTTTTGTTAAGTTTTACTTTTCCTTTTTTTAAAAAATAAACAAACTGTACATTGCTTTCTTCTAAATAAATACTTTCTTTTTTCTTAAAAATTTTTGATTTTTTAACAATATTTAGTTCTTTAATATTAGTCAAATCTGTTAATTTGTTTAAAAATACTTCAAGTGGTTCTTGTTCTTTATTATTGATTGAATCAAATTTCTTTAATCTTACTTCTACAGCTTTTAAAAGTTCAATATCATCAAATGGTTTTGTAATATAATCATCTGCACCCATTCCCATTCCCTTTCTATAATCTGCTTTATCTGCTTTTGCAGTAATAAAAATAAAAGGAATTTTAGCTGTCAAAGGATTATTAGCTAACATATAAAGCACTCCATATCCATCTAATTCTGGCATCATAATATCAGAAAGAATTAAATCTGGCAATTCAATTTGTGCTTTTTTAACACCAACTTTTCCATTTTCTGCCTTGAAAACTATATAATTTGCAAGAGATAAAATTTCTGAAATGTTTTCTAACATTTCTGGATTATCTTCAATTACTAATATTTTTTTCATCTAATTAGAATGTTTGTAAATTAAAAGTCTTGCAAAATAAGAAAATTTATTAAAAAGAAAGATAGTAATTTGTTATTTATCTAAAATAAAACAAACACTTTTACTTTATACACTTTATATTTGGTATATAAAATTAAATATATTGAACAAATTAAATTAAATTATGTCATATTTAGAAAATAGCAATTTTATCAATACTGCTCGAAAATGGCGACCTCAAAGGTATCAAGATGTAGTTGGACAAGAACATATTACAACTACTTTAAAAAATGCAATTGAAACTCATAGAATTCATCATGCTTATTTATTTTGTGGTCCTCGAGGAGTTGGCAAAACTACAACTGCACGTATTCACGCAAGAGCAGTAAATTGCCTCAATCCAAAAGATTTTGAACCTTGCAATGAATGTGAGTCTTGTGTGGCAATTTTAGATGGTCGCTCACTTGATGTGATTGAAATAGATGGAGCTTCTAATAATGGAGTAGATGATATAAGAAAATTACGAGAGAATGCGAAATATCCTCCATCAGTTGGTAAGTTCAAAATGTATATAATTGATGAAGTTCACATGCTTACTACTTCAGCTTTTAATGCACTTCTAAAAACTCTTGAAGAGCCTCCACCACATTTGCTTTTTGTTTTTGCAACAACAGAATCACACAAATTACCTGATACTATAATTAGCCGTTGCCAAAGGTTTGAATTTCGTAGAATGGAAATTCCAACTGTAGCAAAACAATTAAAAGTAATTGCCGATAGCGAGAAAATTGAAATCGACAACGCCTCTTTGCTTGCTATTGCAAAAAAAGCAGATGGCTCTATGAGAGATAGCCAAAGTATTTTCGATCAAGTTATAGCATTTTGTGGCAATAATGTTAAATATGATGATTTAGCTACTTCACTTAATCTTATTGATGAAGATTTTTATTTTAATATCTCAGATAATATAAAAGATAAAAATTTTAGTTCAATGTTTGAAATTTCATATAATGTAATTAATCGTGGCTATGATTTACAAGAATGTGTAAATGGATTAATTGAACATTTTAGAAATATAATTGTTGTTCAAGCTACTAATAATTGTAAATATTTAGAAACTTCTGAAAATAGTAAAATAAGATATAGTGAGGAATCAAAGAAATTTAGTAGAACAGATTTGTTACGTTATATAAATTATTTACTTACAACTGAAAGAGATTTGAAATTTGCACCTCAGCCTAAGTTAAGATTTGAAATTGCACTATTACAGCTTGCTTCAATGGACACAAGTTACGAAATTGAGACATTGCTTAAAGAACTTAAAAATTTAGAATCTGATTCTGAAGATGAAAAAAAAAACTCTAATTTAGAAGCTTTAGATCCTAATAATAAGATAGTTCAAAATACAATTTCTGAAAAACAAATAATTGAGAAAGTAGAAGTAATTAAAAATATAATAACAGAAAAAGCCCAATCTAAAGTTGAAAATTTTTCTGATTTGAATTTGAATTGGGAAAAGTTTTTAATGGCTAAAGCAACTACACAAAATGGACTTTTTGTGTTGCAAACTTGTACATTTGAATTTTTTGTTGATAGTATTATTATTCATAGTGAAACTGAATTTACTATTCATAGACTTGAAATGAATAAAGCAAAACTAATGGAAGAATTGCAAACTTACTTTGGTCGTAGAATTGAAGTGAATTTCTCATTAGGTACGAATGCAAATAGTTTTGAAATAAAAGAAACAATTATTGAAAGAAATGGAATTAATATACTTGAAAATAAACCAACATTAAAAAGCAAAAGTGGAATTAAACGAGAAGTTTCCGAAGTAGAAACATATTTAATAGAGAATTTTAATGCAGTATTGGTATCAGAAAATTAAATTATAGGATTATAATATGAGTTTAAAAATTGGATCTAAAGCACCAGATTTTTGTGCAAAAACAGATAGTAATGGAAAGATATCATTAAATGAATTATTTGGCAATTGGGTTATATTATATTTTTATCCCAAAGATGATACATCTGGATGCACAAAAGAAGCATGCAGCTTCAATGAATGTCTTGATAAGCTTACACATTATGGTGCAAAAGTAGTTGGAGTAAGTCCAGACTCACCAGCTATTCATGATAAATTTAAATTAAAATATAATTTGAATCTTACATTAATATCAGACGAAGACCATAGTATATCTGAAACTTATGGTGCTTGGGGTGAGAAATCTATGTACGGTAGAAAATATATGGGTATAATACGTTCTACATTTTTAATTGACCCCAAAGGTATAATAAAATATATTTTCCCAAAGGTTAGTGTAAAAGGTCATACAGAAGCTGTTATAAAAAAATTAGAAGAGTTAAAATAGAACAATTAATAATAATTGATGTTCTATTTAAAGTTCAAAATTCAATATAATAAATCTTTACTTCTCTTTTATTACACGCCATAGGGTGAGAATATGCGTAAAATAAACTAATGGAACTATAAAGCAAACTAACCAAATAAATGGGTACATCATTACCCCAATATTTGCTTGCTGAAAATTTAGTTTTTGCAAAGCAGTTGGTGCTGATAGAATACCTGTTTTTACTACATTAGAAAGTATTATTATACCAACAATATTAAAAGTAATAAATAGTTTTTTACTTAGCTTTTGTGCAAAATATGAATAAATAACAAAAGGTGCCATTAGCCCGACAAATAAATCAATATTTGTTCCCTCAAAAGTCATTTGTTGAGGTACAAGTTTGATTTGAAATAACCATAGCAAAACCACTTCAACAACTACTCTACTTGTATGTATATAATTTAATTGCTCCAAATCAATTTTCTTTAAAAAGTCTTTTTTAAAAGTAAATAAATAAATTATAAAAAGAAAAGGAGGAATTATAGCAAATAAAAATTTAGGGGGAATACTTTTATCATTTATATAAAAGCCAGAAGCAGATATAACTGATTGAGCGACAAGCCACATAATTAATATAGTTGCAAAAACTACTGGTAGTTTCTTCTTATATTCATAAGTTTGCTTAACAATATATAGCATATACACATAAAGCACAAAAACTAATATTTGAAAAGTAGCTATAATATGAATTGGTATATTTACTTGCATATTAAATCCTCTAAAGTTAACTCTAATTTGTATTACAAACTTAAGCACAATCATTTAAATTTTAATTAGAATTTTTTTATTACTTAAAAGAATTAACATAAATCAATAAATCTTTATGTTATTAGCTTAAATTATCTTAATTTTGTAAGCTATACTCAATTCTAAAAATATAATTAAATACTAAAATGTTCAAGCAGTTACCTGAGAAAATGTCTTATCCAAAAATTGAAGAAGAAATACTTCAATTATGGGAAGGCAATCAAGTTTTTGAAAAATCATTGGAGCAAAGAGAAAATGCTCCTTACTTTACTTTCTATGAAGGACCACCAACAGTCAATGGTAAGCCGGGCATTCACCATATGATGGCTCGTACTATCAAAGATACAATTTGCCGTTACAAATCTCTTCGTGGATATTATGTACGCAGACAAGCAGGTTGGGATACACACGGATTACCTGTTGAAATTCAGGTAGAAAAAGAATTAGGAATTAAAGACAAATCTCATATAATTGATTTTGGAATTGAAAAATTCAATGCTGCCTGCAAAGAATTTGTTTATAAAAATATTGAAATGGATGATGGGTGGAGAACACTAACTCGTA
Source organism: Ignavibacteriota bacterium (assembly GCA_043743005.1). Classification (GTDB taxonomy): domain Bacteria; phylum Bacteroidota; class Ignavibacteria; order Kapaibacteriales; family UBA2268; genus JAPLFM01. The sequence goes on along the minus strand of JAYTXK010000056.1, from coordinate 325 downwards.
GAATGGGTTATTGGGTTGATATGGATACTGCATATATAACTTGTACAAATAACTATGTAGAATCATGCTGGTGGGCATTAAAAGAATTTTTCGACAAAGGGTTAATTTATCGTGGGTTCAAAGTTGTACCACAATCCCCTACTATTGAAACTCCGCTTAGTAGTCACGAAGTATCTCAAGGTTATAAAGATGTAAGAGATCCAAATTGCTTTTTAAAACTTAAAGTTACAAATTCAAATAGAAAATCTCTATTGGGTGCTGAAATATTAGTTTGGACTACTACTCCATGGACTTTATTTTCCAATGTAGCACTTGCTTGTGGCGA
>JAYTXK010000055.1:0-2214 GCA_043743005.1 Ignavibacteriota bacterium | reverse complement strand
GTTTTGTTTTCTTTATTTTTATTTCTTTTCCATCTTCTTCTTCATCATCAACCTTTTTTTCATTCTTTACTTCAGCCATTTTAAACTCATTTGCTCTTACAGTTACTGCCATCAATGGAATAGACAATACATTTTTGTGTACATCTGTTTCTATATCCACACTACAACTCATCCCTGGTCTAAACTTTTCACTTGGGTTTAATATTCTTAATTTAACTTTGAAATTAGTTACTTGATCTTGTACAGAAGTTGCCGTAGCTAATGCAGCATTGCCAATTTCGATTACTACTCCAGTAAACTTTTGTCCACTCAAAGCATCAACTTCAATTCTTGCTGTATCTCCCAATTTTACTTTTGTGATGTCATTTTCATCTACATCAACCATTGCATTCATAATAGACAAATCAGATACTCTAAGTAATTCAGTTCCTTGAAACTGTTGAGTACCAAGCACTTTCTCACCTTTTTTAACATTTAATAATGTTACAATCCCAGAAACTGGAGTATAGATACTTGTTCTATTGGCACTACTTTGAATTTGTTTTAGCGAAGCAACAGTTTGGTTATGCCTTGCTTGTGATGACTTAATAGTTGACTTTGCTTGCTCAAATTTAGTTTTGGCAGCTTCAAACTCTTGCTTTGAAATAAATTGTTTTTCAAATAGCTTATTAGTTCTATCAAATTCAGCTTTAGCCAAATCCAATGAAGCTTTTGAAAATTCAATATCATTTGATGATGCATCAACACTGGCACGAGTTTGCTCAAGTTGAGATTCGATAATATCAGGTTTTATCCTTGCTAAAAGCTGATTTGCAGTTACTTTATCGCCTTCCTTTACATTCAAAATAATCAATTCACCACTTGCCTCTGATGATACTTTTACTTCTGTTTCAGGATTGATTTTACCAATTGCACTAACAATTTGAATAATTGTTTTCTTTTCAACTTTTGCAGTAGTTACTTCAATAATATCTTTATCTTTTTTCTTAATTGAAAATACAGCAATAGCAACTACAGCAAGTGCAAGAACTACAAGTGTAATAATAAGACCAGTTTTATTTTTCTTCTTTGCCATTTTTTTTAGACCATTAAATTATTCATTAATTAAAATATTTGATTTTTTATAAACTGCAGTTTTAGCAATCATATCATGAACTGTTTGTCTTTTCATACCAAATGCAAATAGACAAGAAATAAAGAATAAGATACCATAAGCTGAGTTTAAATAACCAATTACCATTTCGCTACTTGCAGTCATTTCTTTAATAACTAAAGGTATTATCATAAAAATAATACTAAAGTGTTTTAATGAAGTACGAATTATTAATTGAGAAATTTCAGCTTCTTCTCTATTAAACGAGCCAATTTTTAAACCTAATATCATTTTACCAATTGAAGTTGCCATAGAAACTTCAATTGCTATATATATTATAGTAATAACTAAATTGATAGGAGCAAGATTTTTACCAATTTCTTTGCTAAATTGAGGATTCATAAATGCAGAGAAACCTTTTTCAATGAATTCAGAATAATATCCTAATAAATACCCTAATAAAGAAGTAATAATGAATATAATAAAGAAATCAATAGCAAAAGCAGCGAAACGAATACCAAATGTAGCTCTAAATCCATATTCATAATTATCACCAAATTGTTGACGCATAAATTGGTCATATTCTGGCGAGCCTTGAGGAGGAACTTGTATATCTTGATTCATAATATATCCTATAATTTATTAATAGTTACCAATATTAAATTCTAATTCTCTTTTCACTTGTAAAAAATTGTAAACTGCAGAAATTCTATTTATTTTTGATGTAATAAAATTAGTATTCGCCAAAGTGAAATCTGTAATATTGCTTGTACCAACTTTAAATCTTTCTTTAGCACTTTCATAATTCTTTTCAGCCGAAACTATAGACTTTTTTGTAATTTCAAGTTGTTTTATTGCAGCATCAAGATTTAAAAATCCCGACCTTAAACTTGTTCTAATGGTTTGCTCTAATTGATTTCTTGAAATAGTTGCTTGTTGCAATTGGAAATTAGAACTTTCTACTTGATAGCTTGTTCTATATTGATCAAATAATGGAATTGACATTGACAAACCAAAATAGCTACGACCAATATCAAAAGCTGAAAGTTCAGTATTATTCCAATTCCAACCACCTGATGCACTTAAACTTGGCAAGTAGCCAGCTTGGGACATATTTACAC
>JAYTXK010000054.1:0-4900 GCA_043743005.1 Ignavibacteriota bacterium | reverse complement strand
TCCCGATAGAGCAGAAAAAAAACTCCCAACAATTTTAGACAAATCCGAAGTTCAACTTTTGCTTTCTTCGATTGAAAATTTGAAACACAGAGCAATTATATCATTGATTTACAGTGCTGGTTTGCGTTTAAGTGAAGTAGTTGATCTTAAGATACAAGACATTGATTCTAAACGAATGCTGATTAAAATTGTTCAAGGCAAAGGGAAAAAAGATAGGTATGTAATGCTCTCAAAAAAGATTTTATTGCTTCTCCGTGATTATTACAAGGAATATAATCCAAAAAAAAATATGTTTGAAGGTCAAAAAGCCGATAAATATTCTACTCGGTCTGTACAAGCAATTTTCAAAGTTGCACTTAAGAAAGCTAAAATTCAAAAAATTGCTTCTGTGCATACCCTAAGACATAGTTTCGCTACTCACTTGTTAGAAGCCGGTACGGACATAAGAGTTATTCAACAACTTCTTGGTCATAGTTCTATAAAAACTACACAAATTTATACCCAAGTAAGTTCATCGAATATTGCAAATGTAATCAGCCCTCTAGATTCATTCTAATACTATTATCTCACAACTACAAATTTTTCAAATTTATAATCAATATTGATGAAATATACACAAACTGGAAGATAATAAATAGTTATCTTAGTAGAGTGGTTGTCTAAAAAATGACAGCACATTTATTTATAAATAAATTATAAAATGCAAAAGAATATACTAGTGTAATTAAGATGAGACAAAAAAAAGATCGTAACAAATACTGTCTGAAATCAAAACAAATTTGTTTTTTACTATTATAGTATATTGATATAGAAGTTGAAAAATTAATTAACATTTATTCAAGTAATGGAGTTATTATTTCCAAATCTAAATCTGAAAATAATAAGATAGATGTTTCAAATTTGCAAAAAGGAGTATATTTTATCAAAGTTACTGATAAAATGTATAAGTTTGTGAAAGAATAACTGTAATATAACAGCATAATATACGTCAATAATACGTATGTATGTGTTTTGTTCTTTGAATTTATCTATTTGTAGTCGTAAAAATAGTGAATTTTTCTGCAAATTACTGCAAAATATTTTGCAAGTCATTGATAAATAAGGAAGTGATTTTGCAGTGGAATTTTTCCCTTATTGAAATGGAGATGTCAGCTTGCTGAAAGAGGGTTTTCTTAAGTTGCCTTTTGAAATGCAAATACCAAACTCTTGACTGCATTATTTGTTCGTATTGTCAAAAAAAAAGCTACCCAATTTTCGAGTAGCTTATTAGTTAATGCGGAGGGAGCGAGATTCGAACTCGCGGTAGAGGCTTAAACCCCTACGACGGTTTAGCAAACCGTTGCCTTCAGCCGCTCGGCCATCCCTCCATTTTTCAAATATCCATTACGAATTTCATTTCCTAATGGATTACAAAATTAGACATTTTATAATAAATAAAAAAACTAAAAATGATTTGTTCATAAAAAAAATCTAATTAAAGTAAGATTACTAATCCTATAATCAGAATTACTATTAAAAACAGGGCAAATTTCATTAATTTTTTCATTACTGAAAAAATAATAATTGCTGTTAAAACTCCAAACACAACTTGAAGAAAAAACGGTAAATTGCCAATCATTGTAATTATTCTTGTCAAAATCTTTCCTTTAATCTAAATATTTTTCTATTATTGACATATATTCCTTGATTTGATTTGTAATTCTAAATCTTTCTTCTTTATCCAAAGATTTTGAAGATACTTCGTTTTCCAAATCTTTTTCTAAAATATCAATATGCTCATATCTTTTTTTAATCAATCCCTCTAATTCATATCTTTTTTGGTTTAAGTCGTTTATTATGAAATCTCTTTCTTTTATTACATTATTCAATGAATTAATATCACTTTGCATTTTATTCAAATCTTCAGATGATAAGGAATTGTTGTTCTTCGCTAATTGCATATTTAGTTCATCAATTCTATTGTCTTTTTCCATCAAAGATGTAGTTAGCTGCTGGTTTTTAAGCTGGTATAATTCGTTTAAAGATTTAGTTTCTGAGAAAAGTCCATCTTTAGAAGAAACAATTTCTTTAAAAGTATTAAGTTGTCTTTCCAATTCATTTGATTTTTCTTTAACAACTTTCAAATCAATTTCATTTAATTGATTGCTTTCTTTTAGAGATTCAATTATACGTTTTAAACTATTATTTTCAATTTGTAAAGTTTCAATTAATAAATTGTTTTCAGTTATCCTGATTTTCATTTCTATATTATCAGATTCTATTGCTTTCAAAAATTCTAAATTTGAATGGACTGAATTTTCAACTTTCGATTTTAATTCATTATTTTCATTTTCTAGAGCTTGTAGAAATACTGTTTCTGATTGTGAAGAATTAATAAGTTTTGATTTTAAATCAAAATTTTCAGTTTCAAGATTTTTAATAAATTCAGAATAAGAATTATTAAGACTTTCAATTTTAAGTTTTAAATTGTGATTTTCATTTTCTAAAGTATGTATTAATTCTTCATTTGAATTGTTTAAAGTATTAATTTTTGATTTTAAGTCATTTATTTCAGTTTCTTGATTGCAGTTACTTTCAATTAATTCTTCGAAATCTTTTTCAAACTTAAATAACTTATCTCCTTTCTCGTTCACGTCAATTTGTAGTTCGGTCAAACTTTTTTCATAGCTTAAAATTCTCTCTTTATCTTTGTTATATTCAACATTTAGCTCTTCAAACTTATCTTTAATAAGAGTCTCTTCTTGTTTTGAATTATTGTATTTATGCTCAGATTCTCTAATTTTATTATTAAATTGTTCTAACGTAGATTCATTAGCTGTTATGACTGCACTTAATTGTTTAAGTTTTAAATTCTGTTCGTTTATAATTACATCTTTAGTATAAATAGTATCGTTTTGAGCTTTTAAGTCTTCAATAATTTGATTTGAATTTGTTATTTCCTCTTTAAATAAAGTAATGTCATCATACAAAGTGTCAATAGTTTTTAGATATTCATCTTTTGTAGTATTCCAAGTTGCTCTTTCTATATTGAAATTATTTAGTTTGTTGGTATATAGTTCAATTGCCTCAGCTTGACTTTCTAATTCTTCTTTATATTTGTTTAATTTTCCTTCAGTGGAATTACTATTTGATTCATTCATAGATTTAGCCTCTTGGAATTTTTCCATCAGCTTATCTCTTTGATTAGTCAAATCATCAAATGTTTGCTCTAAAGATTCTAATTTATCTTTAGCAGTATCATATTTCTTTTCAATATCTTTTAGAATAAATATTCTACTATCTAAACTAGCAATAGTTTCTTTTTGTTTGAGTATAGTTTCATCTCTTTGATGTAAATCAAAATTACGCCTTGTAATTTCTTTTTGCAAAAATCCATAATTTGTATGAGAATCCTCTAATTCTTTAATTTTTTCCAAAAGTTCATTTTTTGAATGTTTTTCAGTAGAATTATATTTTAATTGAAGCTCTTCATATTTCCTATTTATTTCAGAATATTTATGTTCAAAAATTGCTGCACTATCAAGCCTTAATGTAAGTTCTTTTATGTCGTCATTTAGTTTATTTAAAAGTTCATCTTGCTCAATATTCTTTTTTTCAAATTCAGCATTTTCAATTTTTAAAGATGATGACTCTTCATCACTTTTGATAAAAGATGAATAAAGTTCAGTATTTTGATCTTCTATATTTTTGACTTTAGTTTTTAGTTCCAAAATGCTTTCAGCACTTAGCCTAATAGCTTCCCAAAGTCTTTCAGCTGCAGATTTAAGCAGCTCATTATTGATATTTATATTAGAATTTTGCATTGATTGAGACCAATTTTTACTTTCTTAAAGATGCGTTTAATTTGATTTCTACTTCAGAGATTATTTTATTTACTAATGAATCAACTTCAGCAGTTTCTAAAGTCTTTTCATTTGAGGCAAATGTAAGCGAATAAGCCAAACTTTTTTTATTTTCAACCATATTACTACCAGAATAAGAATCAAATACGTTAACTTTTTTAAGTAAATTAGTGCCATTAGACTTAATTACAGTTTCAACTGATTCATTACTTATTGAATTATCTAAAATAAAAGCCAAATCTCTTTCAATTTTTGGATATTGCGAAATAGCCTTATAATTCCATTTTTTCTGTTTTAAACTAAATAGTTCTGTTAAATTTAAATTTATTATAAACACATCTTGTTCTATACCTGCATTTTTTAATGCTTGTTTGTGCATTAAACCAATATATCCAACTTGCTTTTTACCTTTTGAAACACAAATTGAATTATTCGATAAGTATTTCGGTTTTTCTTTGAATTGTGATATAGACAAATTCTCTATATTTAGATGATTTATTAAATCTTCATAAATACCCTTTATATCATAGAAATCAAATTTTCTTTCAGTTTGATTCCATTCTTTGTTAATTGAATTTCCAGAAATTCCAATCACAAGCTCTTCAATTTCAGTTATTCCACTTAAAAAGCTCAAATTATCAGTATTGAAATTATGAAAAGATTTTCCTAACTCAAAAAGTTGAAGGTTCTTATTTCCATGTCTCAAATTATGATTAATAACTTTAAGCATTTGAGGAGTTGAGCTGGGTCGCATTATTGATAATTCTTCACCCAAAGGATTAGCAATTTCAATTAATTTATCACTATAAACTTTTGCTGTTGTTGGGTCAATTTGAAATTGAGTATAAATTTGTCTTAAACCAATATTTGACAAATAAACCATTATCTTTTGTTTGATATTTGGCTCTTTTAATTTTTGAGATGAATTGTTATTATCAAAATTAATATTGCCTGCAAAGTCGGCTTCAATATTATCATAATTATAGAGTCTTGCTATATCTTCAATCAAATCCTCTTCAAACTCAACATCATGTCTATAATTTGGTACTGATACAGTA
>JAYTXK010000053.1:0-6071 GCA_043743005.1 Ignavibacteriota bacterium | reverse complement strand
AATTCTAAATGATTTTGTGAATTATCAAATAAGATTACTAACAACTTCTGATGCTGGGCATGGAGGACCAATATATTATCATTTTATTATTTTAATATTAGGATGCTTTCCAGCTTCTATATTTGCTTTGCAATCACTTAAAAATGTAAATAAAAATGATTATTTTCATTTAATGAATATTATTTTATTGTTTGTAGTATTAATTATATTTTCAATTGTAAAAACCAAAATTATACATTATTCTTCATTAGCATATTTTCCTATAACTTTCCTTGCTGCTATGAGCTTGGACAAGCTCAAACTAAAAGAGTTGAATAGTAGCAAAATATTACAATATATTATATTATTTATTGGAACAATATATTCAATTGCTTTTGCGGGTTTGCCTTTATTTATTAAATATAGAAATGAAAGTTTTATACCAATAAATGACGAGTTTACAAAGTTGATACTTAGTAAACCAATTAAAATGGGTGGGTATGAAGAATATATTGGTTTATTTCTTTTTATTGGTTTAGTAGCTTCTTTGCTTTATTTTAAAAGCAATGATATTCGAAAAGGTTTAATAACAATTAGTATATCGGTAGCATTTACAATTTATCTTTTTTTACCAATTACTGCTCCAAAAATTGAACATTTTACTCAAGCAACACCAATTTCATTTATACAAAGTCTAAAAGGTAAAGATGTTTATTTGGAAATATTGGGTTATAAAAGCTACGCACATTATTTTTATGCTGAAATAATGCCTAATAATTCAACTACATCAATTAAAAGTATTAATGACAAAACTCAATTTTTACTTGATGGAGATATAACTAAAGATGCTTATTTTATTATTAGAACTAAAGACATTGTTGATTATAAAAAATACAATTTAGATACTGTTTCAATAAAATACGGCTTTGCATTATTAAAAAGAGAATCAACAAAAAAGCAATAATTATAATAAATTTACTTCTTAAAACAAAATTTAAAACAAAATAAAACAATTAAAATGAAACAAAAGTTATTCTATAAAGTTAGTATATACATACTCTTTCTATTCTTGTCACTTAATTTATATTCTAAAAATTTTATGTGGGAAGTGAAGTCAAATTCAACAACAATCTATTTACTTGGTTCAATTCACGTTGGCAAATCTGGCACTTTCCCTTTAAATAATGTTATTGAAAATGCTTTTACAAATAGTAGTAATTTAGTGGTTGAAGTGGATATAGATTCTATAAACCCAATGTCTTTAATGAAATATATGGTTTATTCAGATTCCAATACTCTTCAAAGTAATTTAAAACCTGAGGTTTATAATAATCTAATCAAAATGTTAGGTGAAATTGGGTTGCCTGAATTATTATATACTAAATTAAAACCTTGGGCTGCTGTAATGATGGCTCAACAATTTAGTATGAAAGAAAGTGGAGTAAGTGCAGAAAATGGAATTGATAAGTATTTTATTGATAAAGCAAGAGGTAATAAAAAAATAATTTCATTAGAAACTGCTGAATATCAAATGTCAATTTTAGAAGAGTTTGATAAAGTTAGCAATGAATTTGTTGAATATTCATTGAAAGATTTTAAAAATGAAAATGATCAAATAGATAATATGTTTAAAGCTTGGAAAAATGGTAACGAAAGTGAAATTGAAAAGATAATAAATGAAGAAGAAAACGACTTCCCAAGCTATAAATCAATTATGGAAAAGCTCTTGTATAATCGAAATATTAATATGACTTCAAAAATTAATGAATGGCTAAAAGGAAATGTTACTTATTTTGTAGTAGTTGGAGCTGGGCATTTAGTTGGAAATCGTGGGATAGTGAATTTATTAAGGAAAAACAAAGAATTGAGTATAATTCAAAAATAAGTTTATATGGAGTTTTCTTTCATTAATGTAAAATGAAAAGTAGTACCAAGATTTAATTCACTTTCGAACCATAATGTACCACTATTTTTTTCAACAAATTCTTTGCTTAATATTAAACCAATTCCACTTCCCTTTTCGTTTTCAGTTCCATGAGTTGAAAAGCCATCTTTGTAATTGAATATTTTGGATTTATTTTCATTGCTAATGCCAATTCCAGAATCTTTAATTGAAAATTGTACTTTATCTTTTAAAAATATTATTTGTATTGAAATACTTCCACCTTCAGGAGTAAATTTTATTGCATTTGTAATTAAGTTTCTAATTACAGTAGAAACCATATTAGCATCAGCAAATACTAAAATTTGATTTTCAGTTTCAACTTCAATTCTAATTTTCTTATTAATTGTATTTATTTTTAATAAATCAATATTCGCTCTTAAGATAAAATTCAAATCAATATTTTCCGGATTAAAAGGAAAACTTCCTAATTGTATTCTCGACCAATCAAGCAAATTATCTAAAAGAGTATGAACATTTCTAGCTGTTTCGCCAATTTCAGAAATTTCATTTATTAATTCTGCATTTGATAAATTTGTGCCACTTTTTGTTAAAGATTCGGATATGAGTTGTATAGAAGAAATTGGATTTCGCAATTCGTGAGTAATCAAAGACAAAAAACGATCTTTCATTGCTAATCTTTCTTGTAATTCTAAGATTTTATCATCTTTAATTGAATCAGAATTTATTAGCATTTCGTTCTTTGGTTTATAATTATGAATTGTTAAAATTTATTTAACAAACTTATTGAATTAATTTTAATTTTTCATAATATATTTTGTTTATTTTTTAATAAGTTTGATTTTTGAAATTTTGATTATATTTATAAAATGAATAAAATTGCTTTAATTACTGGGAGTTCGTCTGGAATTGGTGCTGGTTGTGCAGAAGTATTTGCAGAAGCTGGATATGATTTAATATTACTCGCAAGAAGAGAAGATAAATTAAGCGAGCTTTCAAATTATTTAAGTTCAAAATTTAATATTCAAGTAAAAACTTTAGTAGCTGATGTTAGAAATTATGGAGATTTGGAAAATAAGTTCAATCAAATCGAACCCAAGTGGCAGAATATAGATGTTTTAATAAATAATGCTGGGCTTGCAAGAGGATTAGAAAAGTTTCAAAATGCATTGCTTTCTGATTGGGATGAAATGATTGATACAAATATCAAAGGATTACTTTATGTTTCTAAATTAATTACTCCACTTATGATTGAAAAGGGCTCTGGATTAATTATTAATATTGGTTCAATAGCTGGAGAAGTTACTTATCCTTCTGGTAGTGTTTACTGTGGTTCAAAATCTGCTGTAAAGTCTATATCTGAAGGTATGAGTATTGATTTGATAAATACTGGTGTTAAAGTTTGCAATATTGAGCCGGGAATGGTTGAAACTAAATTTTCTATTGTTCGCTTCCATGGTGATATTGAACGCTCTAAGGCAGTATATCAGGATATGGAACCACTTTTAAGTACAGACATTGGCAATATAGCACTTTACATAGCTAATCTACCACAAAGAGTAAATATTCAAAATGTTTTAGTAACTCCCACAAGTCAAGCAAACGTTTATATTAATAAAAAAACAGCAAAATAATATGGCTAATTTTACAAAATATTTCAGCCCATCTGAAGTTAATAATTTGATACCAGATATTTCTCAAATCATTGAAGAAATTAATCAAACAAAGAGTAAATTATTGATTTTTAATAACTCAGATAATCTTTCGGGGCAAGATACAATTGATTTGATGAACCTTAATCATCAGTTAAATTCTAATTTAAAAGAAATTGAGGAAATGGGATGCTTTTATAGTGAGATTACTAATGAAGTATGTTTGATAGAATTTCCATCTATAATTAATAGCAAAGATGTTTATTTATGCTGGATAAGTGATGAATTCTTTATAAGATATTACAGGGAAATTGATGATGATACAACAGTTAGAAAAACTATTCCAAATAAATATTTGGATTAATATTTAGAATAAAATCATTTAGATTAATATTTGAATAATATTTGGATTAATATTTAGAATAAAATCATTTAGATTCAACTTTGTGTTTTATCTTAATCAAACTTTTTTTCATATCATATCCAAAAACATTATCTGAAAAATATCCTAATAATTTTGCAACTGGATTATTTTCTAATTCTCCTTTAAATTTCCAGGTTAATTTGGAATTTTCGCCCAAGCTGTCTATTCTAAATATTCCAATTGCTTTTTGGTTTAATTCATACATATCAAAATTATATGAAAGTAAATTATTATTTAGAGTTTTAATTTCTACTCTTCCTTTTCCTTCAACTTCACTATACCAATTTACAGCATATTCGATTGAGTCTTTATTATAGAAATAAGTATATTTTGTATCATTATCTTTTGATGATATTGGGTTAAAATCTTCCCAATTATTAAGTTTAGATATATATTTAAACAGATGATATGGTCTGGTTTTAATTATTATTGATTTTGTAACTTCAAACTTATTTGGCAATGTATATGAAAATAGAATCAATACAACTATTGATAAAATAAATAATGGTAATATGATTTTTGGTATGTTCATTCAAAAATGTGTTTTTCACCATTAACCCAAGTTTCACTTATATGATTTATTCCAAAATGATAAAATATATCTGAATATTCTGGTGAATCTAAAATTAGAAAGTTTGCTTTTTTACCAAGTTCCAAACTGCCAAATTCATTAGATTTTCTCAAAGCATAAGCACCATTTAAAGTAGCAGCAGCCAATGCTTCTTCTGCTGTCATATTCATATTAATTACTGCCAAAGATAGTATCATTTGAATATTTTCTGTAAAACTTGAGCCTGGATTGCAATCACTTGCCAATGCTAATATTCCACCACTATCAATAATTTTTCTTGCAGGTGCATAAGGCATTCTAATGAAATAAGCTGTACCCGGAAGTAAAGTAAATACTGTCCCTGAATTAATCATATTATTAATTCCATTATCAGAAATAAAAAGTAAATGGTCAGCTGAAACTGCATTCCATCTTGCTGCAAGTGAAGCTGCTTCTTTGTTTACTAATTCATCAGCGTGCAATTTTAACTTAAATCCTAATTCATTTGCCTTTTTAAATATTTTTTCACCATCAGCTATTGTAAAATAACCTTCATCAACAAATACATCACAAAATTCAGCCAAATTTCTTTCTTTTACAAGTGGAAGCATCTCTTCACATATAATATCCAAATATTTCTCTTTATTGTTTTTATATTCTTTGGGGAAATCGTGTGCTCCCATAAATGTTGAACTAACAGATATTGGTAAAATCTTTTGCAATTCATTTATTGCTTCTAATTGCTTGATTTCACCTTCGATATTCAATGAATATCCTGATTTTATTTCAATTGATGTTGTTCCATATTTCATTGCAGATAGTGCTAAGTTTTTGCCTTTCTCTATTAATTCAGCTAAACTTGCATTTCTTGTTGCATTTACAGTAGTTTGGATACCACCACCCTCTTCGGCAATTTGACTATATGTAGCTCCACGCAACCTTCGAGCAAACTCGTTACTCCTATTACCAGCAAAAACAATATGAGTATGCGAATCTACAAATCCTGGTATTATACATTTATTATTTGCCGAAATAACAACATATTCAATTATTTTGCTTTGAGTTAAATAATTATCCAAATCAGATTCGCTTCCAATCCAAATTATATCAGTATCAAATATGATGACTGCGTTTTTGATTTCACCTATATCTTGCATCTCTTTACCAGCTTTGAATGGTTTCCCATTTGCATTCATAGTAACTAATGAAGCTATGTTTTTTATAATTTTAATCATAAATCAAATTGTCTAAGTTTTTAATGAATTTCTTTTGATTTTTAATATTTTTAAAGAAGTTTTTTTCAAACTCTTTTACGCTTAGGTTTGAATTTTCTAAAATTGAATATCCCTTTTTTGTTAAAGTAATTGAATTTGCTCTTGTATCAGTTGGGTGGTTTCTTCTTTCAATTAACTCAATTTTTTCTAAATAAGATATAACTTTTGAAGCCATCATTTTTTCTAAACCAATCTCTTTGCCAATCATATTTTGCGTTGGGTATGAAAGTTCTATACACAGTTCATTAATATAATATAAAGCATAAAACTGATTTTGATTTAACCCAAA
>JAYTXK010000052.1:0-1757 GCA_043743005.1 Ignavibacteriota bacterium | reverse complement strand
CTTGGAAAAAGAAATAACAAAGAATTAAGATATTAAGTAGATTTTGCTTATATTTATTTTTACAAAATATTCATTTCAAATTTAAATAAAATGTATTTTACAAAAGAATGGACTTTAGAAGATTTACTTACTTTATCATTTTATAAAGGTATAAATTCAAAAAGAATTATTGAAATTATAGATGTTTATAAATCTTTTGGAATTCTAATGAAATCGAATATGCCAGATAGATTGAAATTAATTTTTAATCAAGAAGCATTATTTGATAAAAATATTAATAGAGATAAAGCCAAAAAGGAATTGGAACATATTTCCCAAAAAGGCTATAAGATATATACAATTTATGATGATGACTACCCTACTTTACTCAAAGAAATTTATGACCCTCCAGTTTTTCTTTTTGTAAGAGGAAATTTACAAAATTGCGATTCTGCTTCAATTTCTATAGTAGGTACAAGGAAAAACTCAGTTTATGGTAGATTGGCAACTGAAAAATTCGCACAAGTATTTTCTTATAACAACATAATTGTAACAAGTGGATTAGCAAACGGAATTGATACAATTGCTCATCAAACTGTTGTTAAAAACAATGGTATTACTTACTCTGTAATAGCATCAGGTATTGACAAACTTTCGCCTTCACTTTCAGTTAAGAATAGTGATTCAATAGTTGAAAGTGGAGGAGCAATTATTTCAACTTACCACAGTTTTGTATCAGCAAAGCCCGGTTATTTTCTTCAAAGAAATAGAATAATAAGTGGAATTTCAAAAGCTACTTTGATAATTGAAAGTGCTGGGAAAGGTGGCTCACTTTGGACTGCAAAGTTTTCAGCTGATCAAAATAGAGAAGTATTTGCATTACCGGGCAGGATAACTGATGAAAAAAGTATTGGTACAAACAAACTAATTTTAGATAATTTGGCTCAAATAGCTATCTCTCCAGAGTTTATTTTAGAAGAACTTGGCTTAAAATCAAAATCAACTCCAACTAACAATATTTTAAAATTTGAAAATCCAAATGAAGAAAAAGTTTATTCGCTTTTGAACCAAAATCCTACTCATATAGATGAATTATTAGATAAACTTGATTATGATATGTCGCAATTGTTAGTAATTTTGCTAAACTTAGAATTTTCAAATAAAGTAAGGCAATTACCGGGTAAATATTATATAACAACAAATTAATATCAAAAATGAATATTGAAACTAAATTTAAAGAAGAAACTGAGAATTTTAGAACATTAGTTGATAAAGAAATTATTGAATTATCAAAAAAAATAGGACCTAAATATTTGTCTGTACCTTATTGTTATCTTTTTGAAGCAGGTGGCAAGAGAATCAGACCAATTCTAACTTACCTTTGTGCTGGTGTTTTTAATATTAATCCTATTCAAGTATTAAAAAGTGCAGTTGCAATTGAACTCCTTCATAATTTTACTTTAGTTCATGATGATATTATGGACAAATCTCCACTTAGAAGAGGCAGACAAACAATTCATACAAAATGGGATGATTCAACAGCTATATTACTTGGAGATACTATATTAGCTTATGCTTATGAATTGATTGATGAAGATATTAATATATATAAAGAATTTAATATTGGATTGAAAAATGTTTGTTTAGGTCAGGCTTATGATGTAGAATACAATAATAAAAATATAGTAGAAATTGATGAATATATAGATATGATAGGCAATAAAACTTCAAGTTTGTTAGTTAGTGCAGGTGCAATTGGAGCAATAATTGGAGGAGCA
>JAYTXK010000051.1:0-3701 GCA_043743005.1 Ignavibacteriota bacterium | reverse complement strand
ACTCCAGAATGTTGGTGCATAATACGTTGAACAATAGGTAAGCCCAAGCCAGTTCCATCAGCTTTTCTAGTGAAAAAAGGATTGAATATTTTTTGCAATTCATCTGATGACATACCAATTCCATTATCCGAAACAGCTACCACTACAAAAGTTCCTTCATTTGCCTTTATTGCTTCTTCAACATAGCTTTCAATTTTAATTTCGCCTTTTATTTTAATTGCATCAGCTGCATTTGTAAGTAGGTTAATAAATACTTGTTGCATTTGTTTTGAATCGGCAGAAATATTTGGCAAATTGTCAGCTAAAACCAATTCAACTTTAACTTCTTTTCTTTTTAAAGTCATTGATACCATATCTAAAACATTAGGGATTAATGAATTAATATTAATACCTTTAATATCAGGCATTGCTGGTCTGGAAAAATTCAAAGTTACTTCAACAATTCTAGAAATTCTATCAACTCCTTGCAATGCAGTGATAATATAATTTGCTTCTGGTTTATCTATTGGAGTATTTCTTTTTAGAATTTGTAAATTTAAATTTACTGCTGCAAGAGGATTTCTAATTTCATGAGCTACTCCTGCTGAAAGTTGACCCAAAAGAACTAACTTATCTGCTTGAACCATTTTATCAGTAAGGGCATGTTGTTCGCTTACATCTCTTGCAATTGCTTGAATTAAATCTTGACCATCATAGTTCACAAATCTTGCACTAACTTCAAGCATAAGGTTTTGACTTGAATGACTTTCAAAAGAGAGCTCACTCAAAACTGAAGGTGCACTTGTTTTTTTCAATAGTTTAAATATTCTTCTAAATTGCGACAAAGTAGAACCAATTAACTCATCTTTACTAATACCTAATAATTGAGCTGCATATTCATTCCCGTCTAAAACTGACCATGTTTCTGGTTGAACAATAAAAACTGCATCAGTTGCATTATCAAAAAATGATTTATACCAAGCTAATTGCTTTTCTAAAATAAATAGTTCTTGATCATAATTTCTTTCTTTTGGTTTACTAACTTTTTTAATAATAGTTGGTTTTGATTTAGTTGCTTTATTGGTATTTAAAGTTTTTTTTTTTGACATTATATTTTAATTTTATTGAATTAAACTAATTTTATAGCTTCAAGCCAAACATTGCAATTTGTAAGCCAAATAATTTTAAAATTTATAGTGAATTTATATTAATTAAAATATACAAGAATAAACAAAAAGGGTTATCATTTTAAGATAGCCACTTTGAATATTAAAATATCTATTTAGTAGTATCGCCATATTTTTCAGGATATGGAGGAAGAGGCAGAGAATTTGGAATACCCATCAAAGGAAAATCTTTTCTTAATGGATAAATTGGTTCACCAGATTCAGGATCTACATAATCTTCAGGCATATAAAAACGACGCAAATCAGGGTGACCATCGAATTTGATACCATACATATCATAAGTTTCTCTTTCATACCAATTTGCACTTTCCCATACAGTAGTAACTGTGGGACAATGTATTGATTTTTCATCAATTGGTACTTTTATTCTAATTCTAAATTTATTTGATAAAGATATTAGAAAATATACAACTTCAAATCTATCTTTTGGACGTAACCAATCTATAGCAGTTATATCCCTAAGCTGATCAAATTTTGTATCTTCATTATCTCTTAATTCAGTAGCAATAGCTACTAATTTTTCACGAGGGATAATAATAGATAATTGGTTATTAAACTCATAGGTTTGCACTTCGGGGCAAATAGGAGTTATAATTGCTAATACTTTTTCTTTATTTATATACATTTTAATAGTTCTTACTTATTTACATAAATCAATTTTACAAGTTAATTAAAATTTTAGAAATAATAAAGTTCATAAATACATTTTTGTTAGAAATTAAATTTTTCTTTGAAAATATTGTGATTTTAAGTTATTTTTGTATAAAGTTCTTTTCAATAAACAGAAATGGTTAAGTAAAAATACATTACTTATTAAATGGGAAGCAGGTTTGAATCCTGCACGGTTGCGCCGCTGTATATGGGATACAATTATTTTCGAGATTATTGCCAAATAATCAACCACTGATAGTAATATTGGGAAGGTGTGAATAAAAGAAAGACCCCTAAGTCAGAATATCTGCCAATTTCTGCTCTTTGATTAATTTTTATAATTAATAGCCTGCGTCAACAGGTACAATGAGGAATACAAGTAACCAATTCATTCTATGCAATATGTAGAATAGATATTATTACTTTCTTCTCAATTTTAACATTTTCTAAGGATTTTTATGAATTACTCTCTTAAAAATGCTATTTCAGCATTTATTTTATTAATTGTTTGTTCAACTTTTCTAAAAGCTTCACCAAATGGTTTTGATATTAAAACTGTTAAAGTTGGAAGGCAACCTTTGACTGTTAAATTTGATAGCCAAAGCAAAAAATATCATGTTTTCTGTATGGGATTTGATCAAAATTTCAATGGTGAATTTGATGCTGCTACTGATGAAAGAAGTTCTTGGTGGACTATTGAAGATAAAGGTGGAACTTATGTTTCATCAAAAATTAAAGATTTCACACAAGGATTTTTGAATTTTCCTTTGAGAATGAATTTTTTAGATGCTGATGATTATAACCCACGTACTGCTTTTATACCATTTGGGAATGTAAATAATCCTGACTTTTCAATTAAAACCCCTGGCAAAGTAGTTTCATTTGATTTAGATAATTATAAAGAATTAGATCCAAATGTACTTGGATACTATACTAATTCGGTATCTTCTTATGGTCCACATCTTTTAGTAACAAAAAATTTAGGTGATGCCAAATCTCACAAAGTTGCTATTTTTAATTTGTCAACCAAATCAAGTTTGCAAGAGATAACTACAGGTATAAATACAAATCAAGTTTTAGCTTTTAATGGTTCTGACAAAAAGCTCTATGCTATTGCAACAAGTGATGATTATAGTGATTCATCTACATTTTACTTTGCAGAAGTACCTCACATGTCGGACTTTAACTTTTCTACTTTCAAAATTGGAAAAACAGTTAATCATATTTCACAAAATAAAGATTTAGTTGCTATTACTTCAAATGAAGGACATACAGTTACATTATTTAACATTGTAACAAATAAAAAAGTAAAAGTAATTCCTACTGAAACAACTGGATTTGAAGGACCAAGAGAATGTATATTTTTAGATGATAATAATATTGCTGTTTCTACTTACAGTGGTAAACTATCAATTTATAATGTATTAACTGGAAATTTGATACAAAAGTTTTTATTTAAAACTCCAAATGATGGGAACGAATCTTTAGAAGGTTTACTATTTGCAAATAACAAATTAGTTGTTACAAATCCTTATGCTAATTACAATTCTTCTGATAGCAAAGTATATATAATTGATAATCCATTAAGTAAGTCTGGGATTGAAGAAGAAGAAAATGAAGTAAATGTATATCCTAACCCAGTTACAAATTATATTTATGTGAATGGCTCTATCGAAATTAATTCTATCGAACTAATTGATATGATGGGGATTAGTTACAATCTAAATAATTCAGAATTTATTGATTTGAAATCTTTTAATTTATCAAATGGAATGTATTTATTAAGAATTAATTCAAATAATAAAACAATATTGAAAAAAATAAGTATTAATAATTAATTAGTTGAAAAACTTATTATACATATTGTTTTTCATAAATTTTGAT
>JAYTXK010000050.1:0-2551 GCA_043743005.1 Ignavibacteriota bacterium | reverse complement strand
TTTAGCAAAAGTGGTAAAAGCAATTCAACGTAATCGTGCTGGATTAAAAGATCCTAATAAACCAATTGGTTCATTTATATTTTTAGGTCCAACTGGTGTTGGTAAAACACAATTGGCAAAAGTTTTAGCGAAACATTTATTTGATAATGATGAAGCGCTAATTCGTATTGACATGAGTGAATACATGGAGAAATTTGCTGTGACGCGTTTAATCGGCGCGCCTCCTGGATATGTTGGTTACGAAGAAGGCGGACAATTAACTGAAAAAGTTCGTCGTCGCCCCTACGCTGTTGTGTTGTTAGATGAAATTGAAAAAGCACATCCGGATGTATTCAATATGTTATTGCAAGTTTTAGATGACGGACAATTAACAGATAGTTTAGGACGCAAAATAGATTTCAAAAACACAATTATCATTATGACTTCTAATGTTGGTACACGAGATATTAAACCGGGTGGTAAAATTGGGTTTAGTCTTGATGCTTCAAGCAATGATTATGTAAAAGATTCGATTGAAGAATCGATAAAAACTTTATTCAATCCTGAATTTATTAATCGTATTGATGATTTTATTATATTCCAAAAATTAAGTAAAGATAATATAGTTTCTATCATAGATATTCAGCTTAATAAATTAAAACAAAGAATGAAATTACAATTTATGTCTTTGGAATTGTCTCCAGAGGCGATTAATTTCTTAGTTGAAAAAGGTTATGATGAGAAATTTGGAGCAAGACCACTTCGCCGAGCTTTGCAAAAGTTTGTAGAAGATGATTTGGCTGAAGAAATTTTAAAAGGTTCGTTGAATCAAGGTGCGACTATCAAAGCAGAATTAGATATAGAAAAGAAAAAACTAATATTTGATATTGAATCTGGTGTAAAAATAATAGATGAAAAAGATTTGGGAATTAAAATTATTCCTGAAATAGCTTCTGCGATTGAAGAGATAGAGGTTACTACTGAAGATGATGGGTTAGCAGTATAAATACAGAACTAAATTAATATGTTTCATTAGGTAAAATACTATGCCGGATGTACTAAAACTATGTGGCAATTATATTGAACGTGGAGAAAGTAGAATTATTAATCTTCATATTGCAAGATTACCATCTGCTACAAAGATTGATATTCCTATTCACGTATTCCGTTCAAAAAATGATGGTCCAGTTTTATTACTTCTTGCTGGCTTACACGGTGATGAAATAAATGGTATTGAGATTATTAGAAAGTCTATTGCTAATGGAAGTATTATGCCTAAGAGAGGAACTGTAATTGCAATTCCTATTTTAAATATTTTTGGATTTGTATATTTTTCAAGAGAAACACCTGATGGGAAAGATATTAATCGTTCATTTCCCGGAAGCGAGAATGGCTCTTTAGCTTCTATGCTTGCTTATCAGTTTACAAATGAGATATTACCAGTGATAGATTGTGGAGTTGACTTTCATACTGGTGGAGAAAGCAAATCAAATTACCCACAGATTAGATGTGATTTTAGTTTTCCAAAAAATCTTGATTTAGCAAAAGCATTTGCACCTCCATTGATTATTAATTCTCAACTAATGGATAAAACTATAAGAAAAACAGCTCAAAAAGCTGGTAAACCATTACTTGTGTATGAAACTGGTGAATCGCTAAGATTAGATATTCTTGGAATAGATGAGGGTATTGCTGGTACAAGAAGATTAATGAAATATCTTGGTATGATTGATCAAGTTAAACCAATTGAAACAAATTCTATTACTCTTGAAAAAAATTCTTGGCTTAGAGCCAAAGCTGCTGGTTTATTCAGACCAAGTGTAAAATTAGGTGATAAAGTAAAGAAAAGGCAAGTCTTAGGAGTAATAAATGATCCTTATGGTGAATTTGAGGTAAAGCTAAAAGCTCCTCACGAATGTTATGTGTTTGGAATAAACAATATGCCAGTAGTGCACCAAGGCGAAGCACTTTTTCATATTGGTTTTAATAGTGAAATGAAGTAATTTATCATAAATTTGATTGCATAATGGGATTAAAAGTTAAAGAAAGATATTTGAATGGTCTTGTATTATTTGAACAAGCAGTTTTTGGTGATGATAGAGGTTTTTTTTTAGAAGCATTTAGAGCAGATGAATTTGAAGCATTAGGCTTGCCAACTGAATTTTTGCAAGACAACCATTCACGTTCTCAAAAAGGTGTTTTAAGAGGAATGCACTTCCAATGGGATAAGCCAATGGGAAAGTTAATTCGAGTTACAAGGGGTTCTGCATTAGTAGCTGAAATTGACATTAGACAAAATTCTCCTACTTTGGCGGAGCATATCAAAATCGAATTAAATGAAGAGAATAAATACCAGCTATGGGTACCGGCTGGCTTTGCAAATGGATTTTTATCATTAAGCGAAATAGTTGAGGTGCAGTATAAATGCACTGCAATTTGGAATCCCAAAGCAGAATCAAATATAAATTGGAATGATGCAAAAATTGGAATAGACTGGGGAGAGCAAAACCCAAGTCTATCGGATAAGGACAAAGAAGCACAAAGTTTGGAAGAATGGCTTTTAAGACCAGAA
>JAYTXK010000049.1:0-2329 GCA_043743005.1 Ignavibacteriota bacterium | reverse complement strand
CAATTATTTCATCAGCTAATTTATAAAGGACTTGTGAAAACCTATCTGCCTTATCGCTTGGTGCATTTAATTTCTCCCAAACATTTTCTTCTTTCATTTCCTTTATATCATATACAATGTTATTCCTTGAAGCAAGTGATACTTGAATCACAACTTCTGTTCTAACATATTCTACTCTTCTTACTACCTCAATTTCCCTTTCATATATAATTTCAGGAACAATATAAACTTTTTTTGACTTGTCCCTTCTCAGACTATCCTTTTTTTCATTTTCTGCAAATTCCCTTGCTTCCCTTTCAATTCTTCTTTTCTGTTGAATAATCTCTTCATCACTTATTTTTACTATTTTCTTCTCTTTAAATTCTCTAAAAAATATTTGCTCTTCTTTATCAACCAATTCCATTGTCAAGAAAAATTCATTTGTATCAAAATTGTTTCCTTCCAAACCTAAGAAAAATGGTTTATTTCCTCTATTTTGATATTTAATATTTAAAGAAGTTTTATTTGAAAAATCAAATCCATTTCGTCTGCCGATTTTAATAATGTAATCTGTAAAATCATCACCATATTGCCTCCTACTGACTTTAGTTTCTATAATAGATATTTTGGGTTTCAAACCTAAATTATACTTTGCAGGTATTTTATAAGGGATATAAATATCTTTTGTATGAAAAGAGCAGTTAGTAAATAATATACTAATTGGGAGAATAAACAATATTTGGATAAATGACTTCAATAATCTCGACATTATTTATTTAAAAATTAGCCGCATGAGGCGGCTTTAATTTTTACTTACTCAAACTATATAAATTATCTACACTATGAAGTTTGCTTGGGAAGAATTTCTGCTCTGGAGTTGGCGAAACATCTTTTCCTAAGTTTATCAAAGGAGGTTGATAGCTACTATCAGCAATTTTTTCTTGAATAGTCATAATTGCTTTTATTACAGATTCTGGACGTGGAGGACAACCCGATACATAAACATCAACTGGTAAGAATTGATCTATACCTTGAACTACCGAATAGCTTCTAAACATTCCACCAGATGAAGCACATACACCCATTGCTATTACCCACTTAGGGTCTGGCATTTGGTCGTAAATTTTTCTAACTACCCAAGACATTTTGTAAGTAACTGTACCAGCAACAAGTAAAATATCGGCTTGTCTTGGGGTCATTCTCATTACTTCAGAGCCAAATCTAGATACATCAAATCTTGAAGCACCCATAGCCATCATTTCAATTGCACAGCATGAAATACCCAAAGGCATGGGCCAAAGAGCATTCTTTTGTCCCCATTTAATTATCTCATTTTTAGTTGTAGTAAAAAAACCATCTCTTGAAATTGATTCGCTTAATCCCATCTTAACCCACCTTTTTTAATTTCATAATATAAACCAGCCAATAGAATTATAATAAAAGTTGACATTGCAAGCAAACCTTGTACACCTAATTCACGCAATTGAACTGCCCAAGGGTACATAAATACAACTTCTATATCAAATACTATAAAACTCACAGCAACCATATAAAATTTTATTGAAAATCTCTCTCTTGCTGTTCCAAAAGGTATCATTCCACTTTCATAAGTAGTACCTTTCTCTTTGGTTGTACGCTTTGCACCTAAGATTTCTGATAATACCGTAAATGACAAACCAACTACAAACCCTACTATAACCATTATAAATAATGGTACATATTCACTTATAATCATAATATTTTCAATTTTAGATATATAATAAAACTCAAATTATTTACTTTTTCCCATATTGCAAAGGAATATTTCTCAATATTAAATAATTCTTTTAGGAATTCAAAGAATTTAATATTTCTTTTGCAACTCTTTCTGCGGCATCTGGTTTTGCAAGTATCCTAACTGCTTGAGATAATTGGTTTAGTTTTGCATTGTCTTTTGCCAAATCTGTCATTACAGTTAAAAATTCTTCACCAATTTTATTATCCAAAACCAATACAGCAGCCTTTGCATCTTCCATTGCTTTTGCATTGAAATATTGCTCATTATTAGATGCTGAAGGCATCGGTACTAAAATACTTGGCTTGCCAGCTACACATATTTCTGCAACTGCCGTAGCACCTGATCTTGAAACTACCAAATCGGCTGCAGCATAAGCAGATGCCATATCTTTTATGAATTGAGTTTGCTTTATATTTTGGGGTAAATTTGCAGGAGCAACAAAATTCTTACCTGTTTGCCAAATAAATTGAAAATCTAATTTTGCAAGCTCATGAAGAGATTTTTCTACTGCTATATTAATAGATCTTGCTCCAAGTGAACCTCCTATTATTAGTACAGTTCTTTTATTTACTT
>JAYTXK010000048.1:0-5716 GCA_043743005.1 Ignavibacteriota bacterium | reverse complement strand
TAAATTAAAAATAACAACTTATTTAATCAAATCAAAGAGATTTGAGTATAAATATAAATAAAATTTTTTAAAATCAATATTAGACTTCAAATCCTAATAAAAGAATGTCATCTGTTTGAATATTAGTACCAATCCATTTTGAAATAGTATTTTTAATAACTATTCTTTGTTCAGATAATTCTAAATGTTTACTTGAGTTTAAAAGTTCTTTGAAATTTTTAGACATGAATTTTTTGTAATTTTCACCACCTAATTGATCTGTAAGTCCATCTGTAAATATAAAAACTCTTTCACTTGAATTCATTTTTATTATTTCTTCATTAAAAGGTATAGATAGGAATTTTGCTTCACCAATTGATTGTCTTGCTCCTTTAATTTCTTTGCAATCATTTTCACTTAGCAAAAGCATATTTCTTTTAGCACCTGAAAACATTAATTCACTTTTATTACAATCATACCTAAGCAAAGCTATATCCATTCCATCATTTACTTTTTGATTTTCAACTTCAGTAACTAATGAATTTAAAAGCTTTTCATTAAATGTTGAAAGGATTTGAGAAGTTGAAAATATTTTATTTTCAATAACTATTTGATTTAATAAAGAAGTACCCAGAATAGTCATAAATGCACCCGGCACTCCATGACCAGTGCAATCTGCAACAGCTATAAAAATATAGTCATCTACTTTTTCAACCCAATAGAAATCTCCACTCACTATGTTTTTAGGTCTATTCAATATAATATAATTCTTAAAATATTCTTTGAGTACACTTGTATTGCTTAGCATTGCACGTTGCAAATGCTTTGCATAATTTATTCCATCAAGCATTTCAGTATTAATATTTTCAATTAATTCATTTTGTTTTATTACTTCAATATTTGTTTCAGTTAATTTCTTACTTAATTGCTTTTTTTGTTCAAAAGCATAATAAATAAATCCTAATGAAGATATAGAAATAGTTAGTAGTAAAAGATATAAATTCCTATGTGTTTGCCTGTAGCAGACAAGTTCTTCTTTGCCTTCGTGAGTAAAAGAATCGCCAACATCTTTAAAAAAACCAGAATGTTTTAAATCACTTTTAAATTCTGCTATGTCAAACTCTTTTACAAAAAGCATACTTGAAATTGCAAATGACAACATTGATAGACTTAAAATTAGATATTTCATAATTTGAATAGTATTTGTTTTAATAATGTTTTTAGTTTTATTTAAATTGTGTTTAATTCAAACTTTATTAAAAAGCCCAATAATAAAATCTATTATTGGGCTTAAAATAGAATTTAAAAAACTCCTGTATCATAAGCAGTTTCACCATGAATTGATGAGTCGAGTCCAGCATCTTCTTCATGATCTTCTACTCTTACTTTTGTAAATTTATTGATAACAATTAACATAAAATAAGTAAAAACAAATCCATAAACAGCAGCACCTAATGTAGCAACTACTTGCTTAATGAAGAACCAATAATCACCATAAAGCAAGCCATTTGCTCCTGCTGGATTAATAGCTTTTGAAGCAAACACTCCTAATAGTATTGTTCCTAATACTCCACCAACTCCATGCACACCCCATACATCCAAAGCATCATCCCATTGCATTTTGTTTTTCAAATCCACAGCAATATAACAAACAATTCCAGAAGCTATTCCAATAAATGCAGCAGTTGGTAATGAAACATAACCAGCTGCTGGTGTAATAGTTGCAAGCCCGGCAACAGCACCAGTAAGCAATCCAACAAATTTAGGTTTTCTTGCTCTGCTCCATTCAATAATAAGCCAAGTAACAGCAGCAAATGATGCAGCTATGTCTGTATTTAAAAAGGCAAGTCCAGTAATAGCATTTACATCCAATGCACTACCTGCATTAAATCCATACCAGCCAAACCAAAGTAATCCTGTTCCTAAAGCAATAAGTGGAATGCTATTTGGCACATTATCAGCATTTCTTCTTTTGCCAATATAAATAACTGAAGCAAGTGCAGCAAAACCAGCAACGGCATGTACAACAATACCTCCTGCAAAATCTAAAACTCCCCACTTAGCTAAAATTCCATTTCCCCAAACCATGTGAACAAATGGATAATAAACAAATAATTGCCACACAATTAAGAATATTACATAAGCTTTAAAAGTTACTCTATTTATAAATGCACCTGTAATTAAAGCAGGAGTAATAATTGCAAACATCATTTGGTAAGCCATAAAGACAAATTCTGGTAATTTGTGATTACCCGGGTAAGGAGAGTTTAAACTAACTCCAAACATCATAAATTTATCCAAATTACCAATAAAACCACCTTCTCCACCACTAAAGCAAAGTGAATACCCAACAACAAACCACAATATAGTAGTTATACCCATTGAAACAAAACTCTGAATCATAATTCCAAGAATATTTTTTTTGCCAGCTAACCCACCATAAAAAAAGGCAAGACCAGGGGTCATAAGCATAACAAGGCTTGTAGCAAGCAACATAAATCCAGTAATACCAGTATCGAATTGCATAAACTAATCCTTAAAAATGTTATAAATTTGTAACAAAAGTTATAGAAACTTTTTTTTTGTTTATATTCAATTATAACTTAACAAATTAATTTGATAAATAAAAGTAACTTGCAATTTTATTTATAATTATTTTACAAATAATAAATTATAAATTTACAATTTATGTAAATTTATTTCAAGAAATATGTTATTTTAAATTTTTATAAATCTAAATATAAATATAAACATATAAAAGTATGAATAAAACAATCATTACCTTAGTTTTTTCTCTCGCATTTTCAAGTTCTTTCTCGCAAAAAAGTGTATTTGATAGTGAAGATGAACTTTTCTTAAAATACAAAGACAAAGTAGAGATGATTATAAAAGAATCCGAAAAAGATAATGCAAGTTATAATAAATTAGCTTATTTGTGTGATACTTATGGTCATAGATTATCAGGATCAGAAGGCTTAGAAAAAGCTTTAGGCTGGATATACCAATCTATGATTAAAGAAAAAATGGAAAATGTACAGCTTGATGAAGTTTGGGTGCCAAATTGGAAAAGGGGCAAGGAATCATGTGATTTAGTATTTCCAAGGAATGCCAAAATCAAAATGCTGGCTCTGGGCAATAGTCTTGGCACTGGTGCTGAAGGAATAACAGCAGAAGTGTATGTTGTTAGTAGTAAAGAAGATTTGCAAAAAAATCCAGAAAAAGCAAAAGGTAAAATTGTTTTATTCAATGCAGTATTCAAAAGCTATGGAGAAACTGTTCAATATAGATTTTCTGGGGCTCAATGGGCTGCAGAAGCTGGTGCTTTAGCTTCAATGATTCGTTCAGTTAGCCCTCATGATATGAATAGTCCTCATACTGGAGTTATGTCTTATGGCGAATCTCTAAAGAAAATTCCACATATTGCTATAACAAGCGAAGATGCCGATATGCTTGAGCGTATGCAAGAAAGAGGTCAAAAGCCAGTTGTAAAAATTTATTCAGAAGCTCACTTTTTACCTGATGCTCTTTCGCATAATGTAATGAGTGAAGTAGTTGGGTATGAAAAGCCTGATGAAATAATTGTAGCAGGTGGACATATTGACTCTTGGGATGTTGGCACTGGTGCTATGGATGATGCTGGTGGCTGTGTTACAAGTTGGGAAGCTGTGCGTATTATCAAAGATTTGAAATTGAAGCCAAAACGTACTATTAGAGTTTGCAATTGGACTAATGAAGAAAATGGAAGTGCTGGTGGTAAGGCTTATGCCGAACTTCATAAAAAAGAAAAACATATAATGGGATTTGAATTTGATGTTGGAGTTTTTGCTCCTTCACATATTCGATTTACTGGCGATGAAAAAATATACAAAAAAATTAAGAACTTTGAAAAACTTTTAAAATTAGTTGATAAAGATTTGGTTGTTGGCGAAGGTGGAGGTGGAGTGGATATTGGAGCAATTGTAAAGCAAGCAAATATTCCTGCTATGAGCCTAAGCACTGGAGCTGAAAGCCATTATTTTTGGTATCACCATTCAGATACAGATACTATGGATAAAATTAGCCCAGCCGATATGAAAAAATGTGTTTCAGCAATAGCTGTAACTTTGTATTTATACTCAGAAATGGACTAAATAGATGAAAGGAATTATATTAGCAGGTGGCTCTGGCACAAGACTTTTTCCAATGACTAAGGTAATTAGCAAACAGCTTTTGCCTATTTATGACAAACCAATGATTTATTATCCACTTTCAGTGCTTATGCTTTCTGAAATTAAGGATGTTTTAATTATTTCAAACCCAGAATATATTGATTTGTACAAGAATTTATTGGGAGATGGCTCTTGGATTGGAATGAATATTCAATATAAAATTCAAGAAAAGCCACGTGGCTTGGCTGATGCTTTTATTGTGGGTGAAGAATTTATTGGCAATGATAGTGTTTGCTTGATTTTGGGCGATAATGTATTCTATGGTTATGGTTTTTCGGGTATATTGCATCAAGTTTCTCAAAAAAAAGAAGGTGCAACTATATTTGGCTATTATGTAAATAATCCATCTGAATTTGGTGTTATAGAATTTGATAAAGATAAAAATGTAGTTTCGATTGAAGAAAAACCAAAAGAGCCAAAATCTAATTATGCGATACCGGGATTGTATTATTACGATAATGATGTAATTGATATTGCCAAAAATATCAAACCCTCTCATAGAGGTGAAATAGAAATAACTGATGTGAATTTTGAATACTTACGCAGAGGAAAGCTAAAAGTTGAGTTACTTGGACGTGGCTTTGCTTGGCTTGATACTGGCACAGCAGATGGCTTAATGCAGGCAGCAAACTTTGTGCATGCAGTTCAGCAAAGGCAGGGCTTATACATTGCTTGCTTGGAAGAAATTGCATACACCAAAGGCTTTATTAACATAGAACAACTAAGCAAATTAGCCATAGACTTAGAAAAAACTGAATACGGACAGTATCTACTTGAAATTGTGAATGGTAAGCATTGAGGAGAGGGGGAAATCAATAAAGTTAAGAATAAATTTATGTAGTTTTAAATCTTATCGCTTTAATTTTAAATCTTATCGCTTTAAGATATATATTGGAATTAAAATATTTACTAAATTATTATCACTTAAAATTGCTATATGAATACTAATGTATTAAATATATATACCCAAAAAAATATTAAATCTCTTTTAAATTATATTGGAGGTAAATCAAAGATATTAAATCAAATTTTACCGATATTTCCTAAGAACATAAAAAACTTTATCGACCTATTTGCAGGTGGATGTAATGTAGGAATTAATATAAATGCAGAAAATATAATTTGCAATGATAATTTAACTTATTTGATAGATATGTATAATGTTTTTCAAAATAATGACTTAGATTCTACAATGTATCATATTGAAAATAGAATTAAAGAGTTTGGATTATCATTAACAAATGAAGATGGATATAAAAAAATAAGAGAATACTACAATCTATACAAGTACCCATTAGATTTATTTGTTTTAATTGCTTATTCTTTTAATCATCAAATTCGTTTTAACAATAGTCATCAATTTAATAATCCATTTGGTAAAGATAGAAGTAATTTTAATCAATCAATGAAAAATAATTTAGAACAATTTATTATTCGAATAAAAGAATTGAATATCACTTTTTCTAATGAATGTTTTCAGAAATATAATTTTACATTTCTATCTGAAGATGATTTTGTTTATTGCGACC
>JAYTXK010000047.1:0-4542 GCA_043743005.1 Ignavibacteriota bacterium | reverse complement strand
CTTACATTTAATAATAAAGTAATAATAGATTTAATTTTTCAAATAATTGGAGCATTTAATGTCGAAAAAATATACACTTGTAATTGTTTTGCTTTTTGTTTATATGAAAAGTTATTCTCAAGAAACCACGATTAGAGGTTTTGCTGATGTAAAATTACTTTCGTCTCAAATAGATGATGGTTTAGAATTTAATACTAAAAATTCAAAAAGAACAAATTTTGCCTTAGGAGAATTTGATACTTACATCTCATCTCAATTAAATGATAATTTTTCATTTTTAAGTGAAGTTGTTTATGCTGCTGATGGAGCTTCATCAGCTTTAGATATTGAAAGATTTCAAATTAAATATAGCGTGGATAATTATTTTAATATAATTGTTGGAAGACAACATCAAGCTTTTTCATATTGGAATTCAAATTATCATCACGGCAGTTTAATTTCACCTTCAATTGATAGACCAATGCTTGCTAGATTTGAAGATATGGGTGGTTTTTTGCCAATTCATGCCACAGGAATTACTTTTTCTGGAGAAAAAATTAGTGGATTAAATTTTGGATATGATGTAATGATTTCAAATGGTTCTGATGGTTTTGACCCAAATATGGCAACAGATAATGACAATAATAAAGCAATTATGACAAATTTATTTCTTGAACCTATTGATGGATTAAGAATTGGTGGTGCTTATTATATGGATAAACACATAAAAGGATCAAATTCTTTAATGAAAGATAATAATGGGAATATTGTTAGTTTAGTTGATGATATGAATCAAACTTTCTTTGTAACAAACTTAAATTATATAAACGGGAATATCGAATTTTTATCAGAGTTTGTTTCAAACACAAATAATATTAATTCTACAAAAACAAATACTACTGCATTTTATGTTTTTGGAGGATACAAAATTGACAAATTTGTTCCTTATGTCAGAGCAGAACAAGTCAAATTTGATCAAAATGAAAAGTATTTTAATGCTATTGATAAAACAACATATACTCTTGGTTTTAGATATGAAATTAATTATTTATGTGTATTTAAAGCAGAATTTAGAAACTGGAAAATTGGTGATAGATATACAAACGAAGCAATCACCCAAATAGCAATTGGTTTCTAATTATAAAACTTAAAATTATTAATAAATTTATAAAATCAAAAAAAGGAAATTAAAATGTCTAAATTCAATATGTCAATATTAAGGTTTTTATTGATTATAATGTTATTTTTATTTACTAAAGAAATAAATGCCCAATCATTATCTGTAATTACAAATATAAAGGGGGCACCTTCAAGCCTTACATCTGGGGATTTGAAAAAAATATTTAAAGCTGAAAAACAAAAATGGGATGATGGTTCAAAAGTAGTTTTAGCTATGATGAAAACAAGTACATCGATTGGTGGTGAAACTTGTACTAAAGTTTATGGACTTTCAACTAATGATGTAAATAAATTTTGGATTACTATTACTTTTCAAGGTAAAGCATCAGGAATTAAGTTTTTTGATAGTGAAGATGCTTTAAAAGGTTTTGTAGAATCAACTACTGGTGCAATAGGAATTGTTTCTTCTGGAGTTGTTAATAAAAAAGTAAAAATAGATGGTAAAGACAGTTTTTAATCAATATAAAACGGCAAAGTTAAATGTTTAAATCAATTAGGTCAAAATTAATTTCAATTGGAATATTTTTAGTTATTTTTGTTGGAATATCATATTTCTTATACTTTATAAATTTGCATACTAATGAAATTGAATCCAGTTTTATAACTGAACTTAATATTCTTGGTAGTGCAATCGATACTGAAATGGAGCTTACACTAAATACTGGTGACATTTCTGCTATTCCTAAAATATTTAATTTTGCTAAATCTAATAAAAACATAGAATTTATTTTTCTAACAAGTGAAGGTTCAACTTTAGCATCTTATCCAGAGAATTCTGTTGTTGATTTAAAAAAAGTAAATAAAGTGGATTTAACTTTACGTTCATCAAAAGTAAAATCACAATTATTAAATGTCGATATTACAATTGGTTTTTCAAGAAAAGAAGTTAAAGAAAAAATTAATTCATTAATTATAAACTCAATATTGCTTTGTTTAGGTTTAACTATTGTATCGATGATAATTTTATTTTTCTTGGCAAAAAATATTTCTAAAAGTATAATTAATACAAACAACACAATTAAGAATATTACAGTTTCGATATTAAATGGGAATTTGAAATATAGGGGTAATTCTGAATTAGTTAGTATTGATTTTAAAGAACTAGTAGAAAATACTAATCAACTAATAGATGCATTTGTAAAACCACTCAATACAACAGCAGAATATATAGATAGGATTTCAAAAAGTGATATTCCACCAAAAATAACAGAAGATTACAATGGTGATTTTGATGAAATTAAAACAAATATCAATGTTTTAATTGACAAAATAACTTTATTCATATTTGAGATGAAACACATGTCTCACGAACATGAATTAGGTGATATAGATGTTTTTATGTCAATTGAAAAATTTGATGGACCTTGGAAGGAAATGGCAATTCAAGTAAATGAAATGGTCAAATCTCATATTGATATTATGAAAAAAGCAATGGCAGTTGTAGCAGAATATGGAGAAGGAAATTTCACTGCAACTATGGAACAACTTCCTGGAAAGAAAGTATTTATAAATAACACATTGAATAAAGTACAAAGTAATTTATTAAGCCTTCAAGATGAAATAAGTAATTTAGTATCATCAGCAAATTCAGGTAGCTTGTCCTCAAGAGGTAATTCAAATAAATTTAAAGGAGGTTGGGGAGAAATAGTATCAGGAATTAATAATTTGATGAATGAGCTACTTAATCCAATTAATGAAGCAGTATTAGTATTGCAAGAAATGTCAGAGGGTAATCTATCAACTTCTATGAAAGGTAATTACAAAGGTGATCATGCATTACTAAAAGACTCAATTAATATCACTTTAGAACTGATGCCATTTAAAGAAGCTGTAATGGTATTGCAAAAATTATCAGAAGGTGACTTAACAACTAAAATGACAGGTAACTACAAAGGAGATAGCTTATTATTGAAAAATGCTTTGAATGACTCAATAGATTCAATCAATAATATATTAGTGCAAGTAGCCGTAACAGTAGATGAGGTAACCAAAGGCTCGAAACAAGTTTCAGGTGCAAGTTCATCACTATCGCAAGGAGCCACAGAGCAAGCAGCCTCATTGGAAGAAATAACGAGTTCGATGTCTGAAATAGGATCTCAAACTAAAACTAATGCATCAAATGCAGATATAGCAAAACGACTCACTAATGAAGCTAAAATATCAGCAGAAAAAGGTAATGATGAAATGGCACAATTAAATATTGCTATGTCAGATATAACCGAATCAAGTAGAAGTATATCAAAGATAATTAAAGTAATTGATGAGATTGCTTTCCAAACAAATTTATTAGCATTGAATGCAGCAGTAGAAGCTGCCAGAGCAGGCAGACATGGCAAAGGCTTTGCCGTAGTAGCCGAAGAAGTACGTAACTTAGCAGCACGTAGTGCATCAGCAGCTAAGGAAACAGCTGAACTAATTGAAAATAGTATAAGAACAGTAGGTAATGGAGCAAACTTAGCAATAAAGACAGGTCAAGCATTAGAAGGAATTAAAAATGGATCAATTGCAGCAGCCGAAATAGTAGATGATATAGCAAGATCATCATCAGAACAGGCACAAGCAATTTCTCAGATAAGTGAAGGCTTGTATCAAATTGATAAAGTAACACAAAGCAATACAGCAGCTTCAGAAGAAAGTGCATCGGCGGCAGAAGAACTATCAGGACAAGCAAATAGTTTGAAACGAATGATAATGAAATTTAAGATACGAAATATGGAGCATCATCAAACATTAGATGATCAAACGATGTATAATAGAGCAATTAGCTCTGATATTAAAAGAAATTCAAGGCAACTTCCTTTCAGCAATGATAATTACAATATAAATCCTTCTGATGTTATCGATTTAGATAATGATGACTTTGGTAGATATTAAAAAAGAAAAAATAGCCTTAGGATTAATATTCGAAGGCTATTAATTTGAAATGATTAAACACAAAAATAGCTCCTTATTATTAAGGAACTTATGTGGATTTATTTAATAATAATTAGTGTTATTTTCTTTTATAATTAATTATATTAATAAAATGGTTTAATTTGTTAATCTATTAAGTACAAAATAACAATTAATTATGCAATATTATCTTGATAAAACCGTCAATAATACATATTAATATGTTTATTTTTGTATTTTCGCTGTTTGTAGAAGAAATAATACCCAAATTCACTGCAATGGGGCAATCGACCCCTGCAAAGAATTTAGCTAAGTAATTGATATATTAATAAGTTATATTTGCAGCAGAAAATGTACTAAAATTCCCCTCTCCTCAGGCTTTGCCTGAATAGAGGGGTGGCAGTCCAAAAGACTGACGGGGTGTTAAAAAATGCTCTTTGAAATGCAAACACTTGATTTCTCCCACATGGTCAGATTGACACATAAAAAAAG
>JAYTXK010000046.1:0-2291 GCA_043743005.1 Ignavibacteriota bacterium | reverse complement strand
CAGGAGTTTATTTCATAAAATTTGAAACAAATAATCAAGTAATTTTCAAAAAGTTTACTTATTTGAAATAATTTTAAAATGAACAAAAAGCAAATATTAAAAAATGTAGAAACGTATTTGAAATCTCAAAATGAGATTTCTCCTGAAATAATATTAGAAAATAAAATTGATTTCAAATTGGAAAAAAGAAAAGTTAAAAGTAAAATAGAAAAGCAAATTAATGAAGAAATAAAAACTATTAATAAGTCTAAATTAACAAATCAAGTATTTGAAGATGTTAAAATTAATATAGTTAGACTAAATAAAGATTGGGAAAAAGCTCATTCATTGGCTGAATTAGATAATTCTATTAATAAATGCTTATCATGTACTTTAGGTTCTACCAGAAAAAGTTTTGTTTTTGGCACAGGTAATCCAAATGCAGATATTATGATTATTGGTGAGGCACCAGGAGCAGACGAAGATGAACAAGGCAAACCATTTGTAGGAAGGGCTGGTCAACTTCTTACTCAAATAATAGAAGCAATTAATCTCAAAAGAGAAGACTTATTTATTGCAAATATAATAAAATGCAGACCACCAGCAAATCGCAGACCAATGGCAGAGGAAGTAGAACAATGTGAACCTTTTCTACAAAAACAAATTGAGTTAATAAATCCAAAATTTATATTAGCACTTGGACTAACAGCTGTTGATACTTTACTGAAGGGTAAACACAAAATGGCTGATACTCGAGGTAAACTACTATCATATTATAATCGTACTATGTTAGTTACTTACCATCCAGCAGCCTTATTAAGGAACCCTGCTTGGAAAAAAGAAACTTGGCAAGATGTAAAGCTTCTTAAAAAACTTTATGATGACTATTTACTAACAAAATAATTCAACTAAATAAAATAAATATGAACATAGCAGTGATATTTGGTGGTATTTCTTCCGAACGAAATGTATCAATCAATGGTGGTATTTCAGTATGTAAGGCTTTGAAAGAAAAAGGATATAATGTAATTGCTATCGACCCAGCTTTAGGTGCAAATTGCATTGTGGATACAAGCAATTTAAATTTAAAATCAGTTGCTCCAACTTTAGAGGAACTACATAGTTTCAATAAAAAGTCGTTAATAGATTGTATAAATTCATCAGTATTTGATAATATTGACCTTGCTTTTTTAGTGCTTCATGGCAAATTTGGCGAAGATGGTTTGATCCAAGCATTACTTGAATTAAGAGGAGTTCCATATACAGGAAGTGGAGTTAAATCAAGTGCTTTATCCATTGATAAACATTCTTCAAAAGTTATGATGTCAGCTGCTGGGATCCCTACTCCCAAATGGGAACTTTTACATATTAATGATGCTGAAGATTTTGATTTGTTAAAGAGTTTGAGAAAAGAACTAGGTCAGAAACTTGTAATAAAGCCTAATGATGAAGGGTCAACTATTGGTTTGACAATAGTTGAAAAAGGTGATTTAGATGAAATTGCACAAGGGATCAGAGATGCAGGTCAATATTCTGGTGATGTAATTATTGAAGAATATATAGCTGGAAGAGAAATTACAGTAGCTGTTATTAATGGAGAAGCATATCCAATTATTGAAATAATTCCAATTGATGGCTTTTTCGATTATAATAATAAATATACAAAAGGAAAAACTGATTATATTTGCCCTGCTGATATTAATGAAGATTTGAGCGATTATATTCAAAATATTTCAATTACTGCTTATAATGCTTTGGGTTGCAAAGGTGTTAGTAGATTGGATTTTAGACTTTCTGAAGATAATTTACCTTATTGTCTTGAAATAAATACTATACCAGGATTTACCTCAACTTCATTGGTACCTATAGCAGCAAAGGCGGTTGGATTAGAATACCCAGATTTATGTGAATTAATTATAAAAACAACTTTAAAAATAGATGAATAACATGCAAAAAGATATACAATTAACAGGAATAGGCAATGCTTTAGTAGATATTGAATTTGAAGTAAATGATACTGAAATTTCTGCAATGAATTTCAATAAAGGTACTATGACTCTAGTAGATAGTGAAGCTCAACTAAATATTATTGAAAAATTAGGTGAACGTTCTCATTTCAGATCTTCTGGTGGTTCAGCAGCAAATACTATTATTGCTTTTTCAAGTTTTGGTGGAAAATCAGCATACAAAACAATGCTTGGCTTAGATTCATTTGGAGATTTTTACTCAAATGAATTTAAAAATTTAGGAATTATTTTAAATGCTGCATATACTGATTTAGCTCCTACTGGCACTTGTTTTGTTTTAATTTC
>JAYTXK010000045.1:0-7437 GCA_043743005.1 Ignavibacteriota bacterium | reverse complement strand
ATCCATTAACAGGCTATTATGAAGGAGTAGAAATTAGAAATGGGACTAAAAATGCTTATGGTATAGAAAATATATTTGTAACTCATGGTAATGGAGGTGGCTTTCAATTCAGAGAAGGAAGAGTTCTCCAATTAGATGGTTTCTTTGAAAAAACTCTTGTCCAAACATCATTCAAGCATTTGATTAAAACTGGATTTGAATTAAGAACTTACGAAATGAACAGGTTTACAAATGCTAATCCAGAAAGCTCTTCTCCAATAAATTATGATATTTATACATCACATAGAAATGCAAATACATCTCTCTTTTTTCCAGATTATGTTCAAGAAATAATGGGTAAACCTAAAACCCCATTCCGAGGAAGTGTATATATTCAAGATCAAATTGCATCAAAGGGCAATGGAACAAATTTCAGTGATATAGTTTTTACTCCGGGTATTAGAGTTGATTATTTTAATCCAAATGATATTTATAGAATTGACCCAACAACTTGGCATGGAATTGAAGATACTAAGGAATTTGCCAAAGCAGCTGCAAAAGTATATGTAGCACCAAGAATGAACGTAACTTATCCTGTAACAGAATCATCAAGTTTGGTAATTAATTATGGTGTTTATTACAAAATGCCAGAATTGACTGCTTTATATGATTATTCAAATGTTTATGGAATTTTATTTGGTCAAGTTGGAGTTGGAAATCCTAATGTAAAAGCTCAAAAAACAAATCAATATAACTTGCAATATAAAAATAAAATAAATCAAGATTTTATTTTTACAGCAAGTGTATATTATAATGATATTTTCAATCAATTAGGCTATTTGTCAATTGCAGCTGTCCCTCAACCCTATTCGTTGGTAGCTATTTCTGAATATGGAAATAACAAAGGAGTTGAACTTGAAATTAGAAAATATGAAAACGATAATTTTGGTTTTAGATTAAATTACACTTTAGCTTTTGCAAATGGCACTGCTTCTTCAGCAGGTTCAAATGTTAATGTAGTAAATGACCCCTTCTCTGGGAGATATGCAATTCCCTTGGCTGAATTTGCACTAAGTAGAGATGTAAGACATAGAATAAATTATATTTTCAATTTGTTTTCATTAGATGGAGAAGGTCCAAATATTGCAGGTTCGCATCCACTTGAAAATATGCAATTAAATCTTTCAGGGAATTATGCTTCTGGTACTCCATATACTCGAACATTGGTAGGAAGTGGATTAGCTGCTGGCTCTATAAATGCAGAAAGAAATCCATCTACTTTTTCATCAAATATAAGATTAACTAAGTCATTTCAATTAAGCGATATGCTTGGCGATATGGCAGCAAAATCTTCAATTGATATTTATCTTGATGTGTTCAATTGGATGAATTTAACTCCATATACTTCTGTAAATACTGCAACTGGTAACCCTATAGATGATGGATTAGCACTTCAAAAGCAAAAAGGTGGTTTTCAAGCAAATCCTTATTATAAAGAAGGGACTCAGGGAATACCTGAAACTTATAATAACCAATATGATTCTTTTGGAAATCGATTATACAATGCAAATAGTGACTATGATAAAAATGGAGTAACTACCTTGGAAGAAAGATATAAAAGTTATTTACAATTTCAACAAGATAATTTGAGTTTCAAGTCAAAATATCAAACTCCAAGGCAAGTATATATTGGTATAATATTTAGATTCTAACTATGAAAATGAAAATATTTAAAAAATTTGAGGTTAATTATATGTTTAATAAAAAAAGTATAAGACTATTTACTTTTTTACTAATTGGAATCTTTGCTTTGCTTAATTCAAGCAATGCGTATATTGCCAAAAAAGCTAAAGAAAAAGAGGCAGAAATACAAAGGACTTCCACTGGTGTTTTTGATCTTCAACAAAATAGAGTCAGTAATATTCAATTTTATACTACAAATTATGGTATATTTGGATTGAATGTAGCAAGAGGAGATGGAGGTGGTTATTGGCCCAGAAATTCTCGTAACCAATATATTTTTGGAGGTGGCTATTGGTTCGGTTGTGAAAAATTTCGACCAATTGCAGCAAATGATACTAGTGTAAGAAAGTTAAATAAATATGTTTCTATTTCTTATAATCCTAATAATGCAAGATCTTGGTTAGTGCCAGGGAGAGTAGATACAAATGTTGCCGTAAATGCAGTAAATAAAAATGAAACTAAAAAGTATAGAACATATTTTTCTACTGATTTTTCTCCAAATGATGGTACTCCTTATAATGTATCTGATGGTCCAAACTGGCCTATTTGGTCAATAGGTGGAGTGGAAGATACTTTGAAGAAGCATCGATATTTTGGATTTTTTGTGGATAATCCTGAAGAAAGAAATCTTAAAACTACTTCAAGAGGTCCTTCTTTTATATCAGGTGAAGATATATTTTCAACTTATCATGATGGAGATTTGACTTATTATGATGGTGGTAAATCATTAAGAGAATCTCAAGGTTATCCTTTGAATGTTCAAACTGAGCAAATGATATATTCTTGGGGATTTGGAGATTATCAAAATTTTATTTTCGTAAGATATGATATTATCAATAGATCTAAAGATACATTATACAACTGTTGGCTTGCACCAATAATGGATGTAGATGTAGCCAGAGCTCCAGCACTTCAAATAGGTGCTACCAACGATAGAGTTAGATATTTTAATAAAGATACTACTTTAAATATGGCTTATCAATGGAGTAATAATGAATTTGGTGAAGCTAATAATGGATTTGGTTATCTTGGATTTGACTTCTTAGAAAGTCCAGCAGTAATTCGCCATTTTGATACAACAGGATTGGAAATTATCAAACCAGATACAAGATTTGTTAGAAAAGATAGAAAAACATATCCTGTAAGTGAGCAATTAGGATTGGTTACTTTTAGAAATTGGTCTATTGCAGATGATAAACTACTGGACTTGGATAGATATTTATATATTTCAAGTGGAGCTAGAGACGACGATACAGGACCTGGTGATAAAAGGTTTATGATGGCGACTGGTCCTTATCACTTAAGACCAGGTGATACATCTAAAGTAGTAGTAGGTATAATAATAGCAAATGCAAGTAAAGGCAAAGACCCCGATGGTACTCCTGAAGATACAAAAGGATTGGAAGTATCTGATAGATTTGCACAAACAGTATATGATAATAGCTTTCAAGCACCAAAGCCTCCTGATAGAACTCAAATTACTGGGGTTTCTCAAATGAATCATAGCATTGCTATCAAATGGGATGCTTCTGCTGAAAAAACTATTGATGAATATGAGTCAGGGTTAGATTTCTTAGGTTATAGAATTTATAGAGCAAGAAGAGTTGATTTGGATACTTTTTCTGTTAACATTATCTCTGGAAACGCTGAACATTCTAAAGGTACTGGTCCATTAGGTTGGAAACAAATAGCTTCCTATGAATTGCCAGAACCATTTCAAAAATCATTTTATAGATCAAGTTTAAATCAATCAGATAATGACTATCCATTATTAGATTCTATGAATTTAATAGGTGCTTGGCTAAATAGCTCAGGTGCTGTGATTGATACTATGACAATTAGAGTAATGAAAGTTGGGCAAGGATTTGTAATGATTCCGGATTCAGTTAGATTATCAGTTTATAAAAATCTATATCCAAGGATAATAGCAATTGATACAATAACAAACAATTTTTCAATTAAAAAACCTTGGGCTCCTTATTATTTGAGTTTGGAGAAAGGACTTACAATTCCAAATACAAATCAATTTACTACTCCATTAGTATATGACCCTAATGCATCATCTAATCCACTATTTAATAATATCTGTATAGGTAATATTAGGTTAAATAAAGCATTGGTGCCTTATAATCCATTATATTTTAAAAGGCAAACTGTTAAAACAACAAGTACAGCAATAGCTGAAGCGAATAAATACGCAATTCCAGGTATTTTTCATCCTACTTACTTAAGAACAGATACTTTAAAATCCAAATTAGATCCCAAAAAAGATTCACTCGACGCAATGGGAAATCCAGTTACTAGAACTTTTACAGTTGAAGATTCAAGAGTAGATTCTGTTTATTTTATGAATACAATTAAATATGTTGGAAATGAAGTAATTGTTGATGCATTATTCCCACGTCCATTAAGTCAACAAATGAATGATTTTGACCACTATCGTGAAGTTAGTCAGTATATAAATTTATTAATCCAATATGGTTTAGCAAAATTAGATTTTCCAGATTTTGAACAAAGTGATGTTGCAAGAAATAATATTATTACTCCATATATGGAAAAAATCACTAATGGAAGGACATTTTACGATATTGGCGATGATGATAAAAATGGTATAATTGATGTATTTGACGATGTTTCAAAAACAGAAAGATTAGTTAATGGAACGAACTATTTCTATAAAGTCTTGGCTTACGATTTGGGACATTCAAATCAGCAAACACCTAAAAAATTAAATGATGCACAAGTTGGGCTTCCAAATCTGGCTACTGCATACCCATCAGCTGCAACAGTAGGAAATGATATAAAATTTGATATTATTTCTGAAGATAAAGCAAAATTGGGTGGAGTTCGTAATTTTAATTTCTTTGCAATTGATGAAGATAGAGTTTTGCAAAATTTTGCAGGCGATACTTTAGAATTACAGTTTGAGCCAACTTGGTTTACTAATAGCTATTTAAGCCCAAAAGTGAAAACAGAAACTATTGACTACGGTGTTTATGGTCGAAATATGAAAATTATTGATATAAGTAAAAATAACAAAGAAATCTTTAATACCAGATTTGGTTTTGAAATTACACCTTGTAATTTTATTTCATCACTAACAGATAATACTTCAAGTTTGGTGCAAACAGCACAGGCTTATTTGGATACGACTAACTTTGATATAAATGGAAAGCCATTATTAATTACAATTGGTATGAGGAATGATACTACAAAATTGCCAAGAGCAGGTAAATTTAACTCTGGGAATTTCACTGACCCAGCTAATTGTTATTCAAGTGCAATGGAAGCCCCTGCTTATGGAGCTTTAGGGTTTAGCTTTGATTTTGATTTGATACAAGAGTGTGGTATGTTTAGACCCGATTCTACAATGTTAACTAAATATAAAGTTTCAACAAACGCTAGCACAAAAGTTAATTTCATTGATGATGCCTATAACAACAAAACTAAAGTAATGAATACACAGTACATGTCATATACGCCTCAATCTTTAGCTTGGACTGCGGGGGGTACGGCTTATGGTTCGGTTGGAACAAATGGATTTCCAGTGGCTTATGGATTAAATAATGGACCAGGTGAATATTTAGTTGAATTTTTGCCGGGAGGTAAAGAGTCGATGAAGTTAAGTTGGGGTGCTACACCTACTCTAAACCAACCAAATACTAATGAAGCAGACTTTGATGTAGAATATTTGACAGTAAAAATTACTAACATTAGAAAAAATGAAATTGTAAATACTGATGGTTCAAAATATAGTATTGAATATCCGGGTGAATTACCTTTTATGATGCTTGATACAGCACCTTCATTTCCTTTAACAAGTAATATTGTCATTAATGCTGATAAAGATTATTATCCATCGCCTTTGAATATGTATTATTTGGCAAACGACCCTATAAATCATCCTCAATTTGCTGGGTTAACTCCAAATGACTTTATTGGAAAGTATAATTTGTGTTCTTTTGCTTGGGTAAATGCACGTGGCAAAAAAACTCCTTTAAACATTAGTAAAATGTTTGGAAGACCAGCTACTGGCAATTTAAGATACCAACAAAAAGCATATTCAGGTGTTCAAGGGAAATATTTAAAATCAGCAAAATCAAAAACAGACACTTCAACAGTAGATTTTGTGAATGTAATAAATATTGGTGGAGTGCAGTATGGCTTTGATTTTGCAAACATTGGAAGAACCACAGGTAGTGATTTGAAATGGGCACCAGATCCTAATTATGTGATGGGTGAAGATTTTAAAGTTGGAGATAAAGTAATTGTTAAGTCAACAGGTGGAGTTTATGGATTGCCAGCACCGGGTGCAAAAGTAAGATTTAAAATTAGTGGTGGCAAACCAAGTGATAATAAATATACTGACAATATGTTGGATAAAGTATCTATTACCCCTAATCCTTATTTCATAACTCATGATGCTCAAAGATCTGCTTATGATGCTAAAATTTACTTTGCAAAATTACCAAGTACTTGTACTATTGAAATTTATACTATAACAGGTGATTTGGTAAAAACTCTTAATCATAACGACGCTACTTCATCATCAAACGAAACTGTTGGAATGGATATTTGGGATTTGATTACTAAAAATAAACAAAGAGTTCAGAGCCAAACTTTTCT
Source organism: Ignavibacteriota bacterium (assembly GCA_043743005.1). GTDB lineage: Bacteria > Bacteroidota > Ignavibacteria > Kapaibacteriales > UBA2268 > JAPLFM01. The sequence goes on along the minus strand of JAYTXK010000045.1, from coordinate 1,089 downwards.
TGCAATTATAAAAACTCCTGATGGAGCAGAAACAGTTAAAAAGTTTTCACTAGTAGTTGGCGGTTTCCAACTTTTAGATAAATAATTTGTATATTTGTGTATGTTGGTTTGTTATAAACTAACATACACATTATTTAAAAAGGAGTTTAAAAAATGAATAAAATATTAAATAGTTATTCAAAGATGTTCATATTATTTTGTATTACAATTTATAGTGCATTTTCAGTAGATAATAATCTTGTTACTGGTTCATCAACAGGTGAAAGTTTTAAAAAAGTTGGTGCAGCAGGGGCTCAATTTTTAAAAATTGGGGTTGGTGGAAGAGGAACTGCAATGGGTGGTGCAAATAGTGCAGCAGGAAATGATTTGTCTGCATTATTTTATAATCCAGCAGGTATCTATCAAATTGACGGTACTCAAGCTATGTTTGCTTATACTAAGTGGTTTGGTGGATTTACTCATAATTATGTAGCAGTGGCTGTACCATTAGGCAGTCAATTCAAATTAGGTGCAAGTATGACTAATCTAACAAGTGGAGATATTGAAGTTACTACACTTAATAGACCTGAAGGAATTGGAGCATTTTATTCAATAAATGACATTTCGTTTGGTTTGACACTTGCTGGAAAACTAACAGAACAATTCACATTTGGTATAACAACTAAATATGTTTCAAATGCTTTTTATAATGTTTCAAGCAGTGGAGTAGCAATTGATATTGGTACCCAATATGATACAGGAATTGAAGGTATTAAACTTGGATTTTCACTTCATAATTTAGGTTCTGAAATGAAATATTCAGGACAATCACTTGCTATTGTTACTAGATTGAACAGTTATTTGAATAATGCTTCAGATCAAGCTAGCTTAATTAGTTATTCATATACTATGCCCTTAACTTTTAGAGCTGGTATTTCAGGTGTGCTTTTAAAATCAGAAGATAGTAAATTAATTGGTGCTTTTGATTTTGCAACAATATCAGATACTCCTGAGCAATATGCAATGGGATTGGAATATGCTTGGAATGATCTACTTTTTGTTCGTGGTGGATATGTAGTTGGTCATGACCAGTTTGGTGCTGCTGGTGGT
>JAYTXK010000044.1:0-4587 GCA_043743005.1 Ignavibacteriota bacterium | reverse complement strand
TTTCTGCACCCATATTGCAAATAGTACCTTTACCAGTACAAGAAATAGAATCAGCACCTTCACCAAAATATTCTACTATCGCACCAGTTCCACCTTTTACAGTCAAAATACCAGCAACTTTTAAAATCACATCTTTTGCAGAAGTCCACCCACTCATTTTGCCAGTTAATTTCACACCAATCAATTTAGGGAATTTCAGTTCCCAAGCCATTCCAGCCATCACATCTACTGCATCAGCACCACCCACTCCAATAGCTATCATACCCAATCCACCAGCATTTACTGTGTGCGAGTCAGTACCAATCATCATTCCACCAGGGAAAGCGTAATTTTCTAATACTACTTGATGGATAATACCTGCACCCGGCTTCCAAAAGCCAATTCCATATTTATTTGATACAGATGCAAGGAAATCATAAACTTCTTTATTAGTAGTTACAGCTTCGTTCAAGTCAGCCAAAGCTCCTGCCTTTGCTTGAATTAAGTGGTCGCAATGTACGGTTGAGGGTACAGCTACTTTTTTTCTACCTGATTGCATAAATTGGAGTAATGCCATTTGGGCTGTTGCATCTTGCATAGCTACTCTATCAGGAGCAAAATCAACATAGTCAACTGAACGAGTAAAGTTTTTTAAATCTTTTGAATCAAACAAATGCGAATACAAAATCTTTTCAGTCAGAGACATTGGTCTATTTACTACTTTGCGTGCTTCACTCAGTTTTGAAGCCATATTAGCATAAGTATTTTTAATCATTTCAATATCAAAAATCATAATCAACTCCAATTTATAGTTTGTTAAATTTCAAGAGTACAAAATTAACAAAAAATGAATTGAAATTTAAGTATTAAGTAAATGAATGAATAATTTTATTTTGAGGATAAGTGGAAAGTGATGTTTTTGTAAAGCTAAAATTAAAGATTTAATATAGATTTAAGAAATTTTGTTAATTCTATGTTTGATGTTTTTCGAGTCTGAATAATATCATAAATTTGAATTAAAAAAAGTTTAAATTGAATTATCTGATTTTTTCTAATGATTTAATCTGCAATCTTAAAAATTGATTAAGTTGCTTTGAATTTTTAAAATGTTTAGCTATATCAGATTCTATTTTAAAAGTTAAGGTTATATTTTTCAATGGACTTTCTACTCGTTCAAGATTTGAAAAATCAATTTCATTTGGTAGTTCATCATTTAAGTCTGATGCACTATCTAAAATATTAATTTTATGACCATTTATGTATTGTATTTTATTTTCCATATTGTTTTTTCTCTTTTTTTGTTGCCAATCTAGCATAAAAGTTTATTAGAAATTCGAATGTTCAATTTAGTAAAAATGCACCTCTTTTGGCAAACCCTTGTTGGGAGTTCGTGCTATTTTCTTATTATATTATTGTTCTAAAAGTTAGATTTATTCTTGTTTGTTTTACTTTTTTTTCCTTGGGTACACTGTGTTGCCAAAAATGTTGTAAATCCTGTTTCATAATAAGTAAGGTCCCATGTTTTAATGGGAATTCTAATTTTATAGAATTATCATCATTACGCCTTATCAAAAAACGTCTAGTTGCACCAAAATTAACTGATGCAATTATTGGGTTTTGTCCTAATTCCTTTTCTGCGTCTGCGTGCCAATTTATATAATCTTCTCCATCTCTATACAAATTCATTAGAACACTATTGAAATTTACATTTGCTAATTTTTCAATATTTTCTTTTAAAAAAAGAAGTCCTTTATTCCAATTCTTTGGTTGTAAAGTTAAACCTGAATATGAATATGGTTTATCATTATCTCCATACCAAGCTGAATAACGAGGCAAGAAAACTTCTTTTCCATACATATTCAATTTGTCGTGCTGCCAATTTATATTTTTAAATTTTACCTTGGCTAATTGCTCTTTGTCATATTCTCTCCAATTGGCGGTTTGCCAATCAAACGAATCGTTTTCAAGAAAATATTCTAAACTTCTATCACTTGTTTTTTTGTCAAAAAAATGCTCTGCAAACAGGAGACTACCATTTGGTACGGTTATTTCAAAAACATTTAACTCAGTATTTAATTTGCAACTATAGCCTTCTTTATTAGGAAAGTTAAATGGTGGTTTTGATATTTCTGAATTAAATAAGTGCATTCTTATTGATTTAATTTTTCAACATAATCAACCAATTTCCCAAGTGGCTTTAACACATTGGATTTTGATTTTATGTACTTTTTATTGCCTACAATATATATTGTATTTCTTGCTCTTGTAACTGCAACATTCACAGATTCAGGCACAACATTGTCAATCCAATTAATCTTTGTATCAGGTGAATTATTAGTGACCACCAAACTATATATCATTACGTCCTTTTCATCACCTTGGAATTTGTGTACAGTATCAGCAACAATCTGTTGATTTAAATTATTTGGTATTTTGCTATGGATTTCTTTAGCTTGGTGAGAAAATGGTGTTACTATACCTATTGAAATATTAGGATTTTGATTTGCATAATATGTAGCTATTTCTATTGATTTATCAACTTCTGCATTATTAATATTTATATTATTGGCTTTTTGAATTCCTATAACATCAATCCATTTAATACCACTTGGTTTAATTAGGAAATTTTCTTTTTTTGTACATACTTTTAAATCAACTCCAAGTTTTGGATTATAAAATGCCTCGTTTGAATATCCAATAATATCTGGGTGGCAACGATAATGTCTGTCAATATTTACAATTTTGTTATTATTTTTGGCATTTGTTAAAAACGATTCGCTATAATCCCACAAAGATTTTTCTTTGTATTTTAAATAAACTGAACCACTAAGATGAAGATGTTCTTTAATTTTATCTTCCTCAAATTTATTTAAAGATGTGATATGTTTTAATTGTAGTGGGTCTCCAATTACAACCAATTGTTTTGCTCTTTTAATCAACGGGATGGCTGAAGCAATATCACATTGAGATGCTTCATCTATTACAACCATATCAAATAATTCGTTTGAAAGTGGCAATGATGCTTTAGCAGATAAACTTGTTACCGAAATAATATTGAAAATCTCTAAAAATGTTCTTGTTACATTGTCAAACGCTTGCAAATCTATATCAAGCCACGGAATATTTTCAGGTAAATAATCTCTGTAATTATTAATATGAGGTTGAGAAGCATTGAAAAGTTTATTTTCAATTTTTTCTTTTAAAACAACTTTGCTTTGATTAACAAATTCAATTTCACAATTTGCTATGATTTTAATAATCTGTTGTTCTTGAGAATTTATTGTTGAAATGTAATTTTCAATTTTATTTAGTTCCTCTAATTTTAATTTTATTTCAATTTCATTTTTAGAATAAATTACATAATATTCTGAAATTGAATTGAGTATTTTTATTATTTCATTGTATGTTTCAGAAATTTTTGTACCATTTTTAAAATCTAATATTTGATTAGGAATTGACTTGAAAATAGCTTTAAAATCTTTATGAGTTTCATCAATAAAACTAATAAGTTCAAAAGAATATTTTTTCTTTTTAAACCAATCGATCCAAAGTTTATATAAGCCAGAATATTCAAGTTCAAATTGATTTCGTTTTTTCTTTATTTCAGAAATATAATTATCAATAATTGCAATTTGATGAATCGGTCTAATATTTTCAAATTCTATATTGTTTTGAGTCAGATGTAAAAGTTTATTTTCTAAATTCTCAATATTTTTCTTAAAATCAGGTAGCTTTAATTTATAAAATTCACTTTGTTCAAGCTTTTTTTTGTTTTCAGATATAGTTTTATTTATTTGATTTAGTTTTTCTTGACTTTGTTTAAGTTGAATGTTATTATCTGATAAAGTTGGCTTTAATGCACTTATTCTGTTTATTTCAGGTAAAGTGGTTTCTGTTAATATTTTCTTATTACCAAATCTTAACAAAAAACCTATGTCTTCTTCTTTATCAAATCTACTTTTTACATTGTCCACAGCTTGGTTGTTTTTGCTTGCTACAAGAACTTTTTTGTTTTGCAAAACTGCATTTGCCAAAATATTTGAAATAACTTGAGTTTTGCCACTTCCAGGGGGGCCAGTTATTACCGTTACTTTATTATTAAAAGCAGTTAAAACTGCATTTTTTTGGCTGTCATCTAAATTGCTAATTTGAATTAAATCATTTTCTGAATAAATATTTAATTTATTATCAATTGGTTTGTTAAACAGGAAATTACATAATAAACTATCTTCTTTTAAAGAATGACTATTTACTTTTCGTAACTCTGAATATATTCGACTTAATGCTGGGTCTTTTGAACTCAAAGCAAATGACAATTTATTGTCAAATTGAATATTTTGGTCAAGTTTAATTTTTAAAATATCGATGACTTCTTCAATAGTATTTTGCTGTTTAATTAAGTTTTCAAGTAAGTCTATTCCTTCATCATCCATTTCAAATTTGTATGTGAGTGTGCTGTAAATTAACTCAAAGCTTGATAATTGTAACTTAACTTTTTCGGTTGAAGTGTTAATTCCTTTAATGTCATCAAAAAGATAAGTATAATTTAATATTGAATATTTCTTTTCTTCAATCTCAATTTCTATTGTGATATTCAGATCTTTTGGC
>JAYTXK010000043.1:0-6642 GCA_043743005.1 Ignavibacteriota bacterium | reverse complement strand
TTATCCAAGCTATGGATAGAGCCAGCTAATTTATATATATCGGAGATTGAAGGTGCTAATTTTCTCAAAACTTTATTTACTTTTTTTAAGTTAAATTCTTATGTTAATATTTATGTATTCAAATTTATTAATCTACTCATTTCATTTGCAAAATTATTCTTATTTTATTCAATTTTAAAACGCTTAATAAAAGATGATACAAGTGCTTTATTAAGCACACTCTTTTTTGCTATGCAACCTGTTTCTTTGCTTTTTGGCAATGAAATAACTTTTCATAATTTTGAATTTTTAGTGATTTTATCTGCTGCATGCATTGGTATAATTGGATTAGAGAAAAACAAACATTATTATATTCTAATAGTTGGTATTTTGATGGGTACTGTATATAATGGTAGTGGATTATTTGTTGCTTTAAATTGTATTTTTATAAGTCTAAGTTTAAAATCTGATAAAAGAATAAGTATAATTTATTATATTTTTCCTTTATTATTAGTTCGGACATTTGTAGGTGTTTATTTTGATGAAAGTTATGGTTTGACAATGTTTGGTAATTTTAGTTTTCAAAATAATAGATTTCTAACTTTACTAAAAACAAGTTTTGAGATGCTTATAATTCCATTTGTAATGCTTTATTTAATCTATGAAAAAAGATTTCAATTCGAAATTACAAATAAATATTTTACTTATATTTTAATTGGATTTCTGCCACTTGGTGTAACAATAATATTAAAACAGAGTGCATATCTTGAGTTTTCTGTATTTATAGCAATATTGTTTGTTTCTGTTTTTTCAGGAACTTACATAAAATATGCTTATACTTTAAATAAAAATTATAAAATGGCTATTGTGATATTTCTTTTTTCAAACTTAGCTTTTGCTAACTATTTAAATTATTACCAAAGTGAACATAAAGCTATAATAAATAATTTTGTTTCAGCAATTTCTAATAATATTGAATATGAGCATCTTGGAACAAGAGTGGCAAGTGATAATGTTGCACTCGCAAAATTTGCTACAAAAGTGAAAGCTGAATTTTCTTGCATTATCCCTGAAAAATGCAATCATAAAAATTGTGAAAAATTTACTGAAGATAAAATAGAAACACAATATTTCGATTATCTTATTTTTTCATCTAATATGAGTGAAGAAGAAGAAATAAACTTACGAAGAGAAAAAGTAATTAATAATTACAGGCTTATTTATCAAGAAGAAATCAAATCAAAAATAACAAAACCAAATTCTCCAATTAGAAAGTTTTTAATCTATAAAGCTCTTAGGTTAATGTAATGAAAAAGTTATTATTTATAATTACATTTACAATCACACATCAATTTCTTTTTGCAAAGGATAAAGCATTCGGATTAAATTTTTCTACAATTTCTGGAATGGGATTAAGTTATCAATTTGAATATGATAAAAATATTACATTTCAATTAAATGGATTTGGCTATTATTTTGGAGATAAACCACCAGATGAAATGACAATTTTGGGCAATTTAGGTGTTGAATGTCAATATAATTTAGAAGAGAATGAAAATAGTAGATACTTTCTATTTGCTGGAGCATCATATTGGAAAAAAGAAGATAGGTTTATTAAAAATGAAAAAGTTAATGATATAATCGTTTTAACTAAAGTTAGATCTCCTTTTGATATTTATAATTTTGGTATTGGAGTTGGATATGAATATATGTTATATGGTCCAGTTAAAATTTCTTGTAATATTGGTTTGCAATATCAATCATCAATTGCACAAAATCTTGGTATATTAATTGACCTAAACCCTAGTGGCAAGAATTATTTTGGTGCTGGTGGTGCTATTGGTATTCATGTTGGTTTTTAAATCCACTCTACTTTTCCACATTTTTAGTTAATAAGATAATCTTATAATTTTTATATTTTTTCTTATTTTCGTAGTCGTTTATTTTTTGAAATTCGAAATATAAGTTAACTTCTTATTTTGTTATTTCTTTGAAATTAATATAAAATTGAAAATATGTATTTATCAGAACTTGAAATATTTGGTTTTAAATCCTTCCCTCAAAAAACTGTGTTCAAATTTAGTGGTGGTATTACTGCACTTGTTGGTCCAAATGGTTGTGGGAAGACAAACATTGTTGATGCTATTCGCTGGGTATTAGGTGAGCAGAAGTCGTCTGTACTACGTTCTGATACTATGGATAACGTAATATTTAATGGTACTTCTACTCGCAGACCTCTTGGTATGGCAGAAGTAAATTTGAAAATTGAAAATACTCGTAATATTCTACCATCTGAATATAGCGAAGTAAATATCACTAGACGCATTTTTAGAAGTGGTGATAGCAATTATCTTCTAAACAAAACAAAATGCCGTATGAAAGACATTCACGAGCTTTTTATGGATACTGGTATGGGGTCAGACTCATATTCTGTAATTGAGCTTAAAATGGTTGAATCAATTCTTAGTGGAAAAGTTGAAGAACGCAGACATCTTTTTGAAGAAGCAGCTGGTATTACCAAATATAAGCAAAGAAGAAAAGAAGCTGGAAATAAACTTAATCGAGTAATTGATGACCTTGATAGAGTAAAAGATTTAGTTGGTGAAATTTCTACTACTGTTGGCTCATTGGGCAGACAAGCCGCTAAAACAAAAAGATACAACACTTTACTTGCTGAGCTTAGAGCTTTGGATATAGAACTTTTAAAACATGAATATTTTGAATTTAATTCTAAAATAAAAGAATATGATATAGTTCATCAGATTTTGGAATCACAAATTAAAGTTCATTCAATTGCACTTGAAACTGCTGAATCTCAATATGAAATTTTAAAAGAGACTTTTTCTGCTGTTGAATCAAACTACATTTCTATTCAGGAAAATGAAAAATTAGTAAACTCAGATTTCAATAATAAGAAACGGGATTTTGCTGTAGCTGAAGAAAAGAAAAATGCAATTATTCAAGCACAAGAAAGAATTAAAATAGAAATTTTAGAAGCTGACAATGTATTAGCAAGGCTTCAAATTGAAGAGAAAGAATTTGCTGAAAAAATATTCAAAGCTCAAGAAACAAAAATTGAATTTGAAGGCTTAGTTGATACAAAAAACGATAATGTCAAAGAACAAAAATCAATACTTGATGACCAAAAAGAAGAAGTAAATCAAGTAAGACAAAATATCCTTAATATTGAAAATAAAATTTCAACTGAAAAATCAATAAAAAGCAGAAGTGAACAAAAAAAGCAAAGCTTAGAATTTAAAATTAAATCAAATGAAGATGAAATTAATGTTTTAAATGGATTTATTCAAAAAATTGAAGAAGAATCTTTAAGTCTTGAAAACAAAGAACATTCTTTTATTTCACATTTGAATGAATCAGAGCAATCTTTAAATCTTGCAAAAGAAAAGAAAACTCATCTTTCAAGTATAATTGATGGAATAAAACAAAACTTATCTAATTCCAAAAATCAACTTAGTGGTAGAAAAGCAACTTTAGATTTTCTTCATAGCCTTGCTGATTCTAATACTACTTCAAAATTTATATTAGATAATAAATTTAAAATAGATGGATTTGAACCAGAAATATTGGCAGAAGCAATTGGTACTGATGAGCAATTCCGAATTGCTCTTGATTCTCTTTTAGGAGATGCCTCTCATTATTTATTGGTTGAAACAAACGAAACTGCAAATAAAGCATTTGAATTTCTAACTTCTTCTGGCAAAGGCAAAACTACAATAATTTCAAAAAGTAATATCCCTAAGTTAGCCAAACCTAAAAACATTCAGTCTGATAATATTTTTGGATTAGCAAGCGAAATAGTTAGAGTTGATGAATTATTAAGAAATTTCCTAAGAGTAATATTTGGCAATACTTTAATTGTAAAAGACAAAGATGCAGCTTTAAAAGCAATTCAAGAGTTTAATGTTGAAAAAGCAGTTACACTAAATGGTGAAATTTTCTCTAACTTCGGCTTTAATAGAGGTGGAGGTACACTAAAAGACGAAGGAATAACAATTGGTAAAAATGAAAGAATTGCTAAAGTAAAATTTGAAATTAAAGAATTTGAAAATGAGATAAATAATTTGAATTTGGAACTAAATGAAAATCAAGAAGAATTTATTCAGATTGATATTCAAAAATTAGAAAGAGAATTCAAACAAATTGAAAATGAGATAAAACAAAATAGTTATAAAAATTCTGAACTTCAATTAAAAAAACAATCTTTTGACCAAAATCTTGAATTAATTGATCAAGCTTCGCAAAGATATACTAATGAAATTGCTGAAATTGATAGAGAATATGAGAGCATAGACCTTATAATTGCTGAAAATGAAATCTTTTTAAATGAAGCAAAATCTAATTATATGAGAATTAGTGAAATTCTTACTTTAACGGAAAATGATTATAGTCAATCAGCTTCAGAATTTAGAGAAGTTGAAATTCGTCATGCAAATATCAAAACTGAAATTGCCCAATTTGAAAGAGAATTGCTAAGAGTAAAACATCAAATTGAAAATGAAACAAATAGAAGCAAAAATCGTGAAAATGAAATATCAAATAATAATATTATTAAAGATAATATTGATTTAAGATTAATCGAACTTGCAAATGAAATTTCCGTACTTGAAATAACACTAAATTCAGTTACTAATCAAAGGCAATACTTAGAAGAACAAAAGAAAGATTTGGCTGACCAATTAAGTGCTGACCTAACTAATATGAATGAAATTAGAAGAGAACTTGAAAAAACTAAAGACTCAATTCATAAAAACGAACTTGTGCTTACTGATTTGCAAGCAAAAGCAAATTATGTTAGTGAAAGAGCTACTGAAAACTATGAAACTAATATAACTTTAGATGAATTTACTCCAAATACTGAGTTTAATTTAAATAATTCCAAATCTGAAGTTGCTACTTTAAAAGAAAAATTAAATGCTATTGGAACAGTTAATTTTGAAGCTCTTGAACAATTTGAAGCAGAAAGCAAACGATTGGATTTTTATGAAAAACAAGTAGCCGACTTAACTGAATCACAAAAAACATTGCAAGATACTATTGAAGAAATCAATCAAACAGCTGAAAGAAACTTTAATGAAACATTTGATAAAATTAGAGATAATTTCAAGTATCTCTTCACAAAACTATTTGATGAAGAAGGATTTGCTGATATAAAATTAGGTGATGGCAATCCTCTAGAAGCTGACATTAGCATTACTGCTAAGCCACCCGGCAAAAAGCCTCACTCTATTGAAATGCTTTCTGGTGGCGAAAAAACTTTAACAGCAATTGCATTACTTTTTGCAATTTATATGGTTAAGCCAAGCCCATTCTGTATTTTAGATGAGGTAGATGCTCCACTTGATGATGCTAATATTGGTAGATTTATTAGTATGATTCGCCAGTTTAGTGATGAAACACAGTTTTTAATTGTTACTCACAATAAAAAAACTATGGAAGCAGCAGATACACTTTATGGTATTACCCAACAAGAAACAGGTATTTCTAAAATAGTATCAGTTCGCTTAGGCGAAATGAACGCTTCATAATTTTTATTTAATTTATTTTTTCAAAGAACTAATTAAGAACCACTCTATTAGCAAGCTGACATCTCCCTTTCAATAAGGGAAAATCTACTGTAAAATTACTTTTCTATTTATCAAGCACTTAATTTAATTTATCTTGCAGGGGGTCGATTGACCCCTTTGCAGTGAATTATGTTATTTTTATCGTGTCATTTCGATCATAAGGGAGAAATCAAGTGTTTGGTATTGGTTTCACCCTCTCCAATTTTAACTTGTTAAAATTTTTCGGAAAATTGCGACAGCAATTTGAGATGTTGTATTGCAAGGGTGAGGTTCTTAATTTGTATTAAAAAAAACTTACCTAACCACCATTACAGAAATATTATTATTATTACAAAATTCAAAATGTAATTTATTAATGTATTGACTTAATTAAAATGTAATAATATGAAAAATGAGCAAGTAAGGAATTGCTTGTTGATTTTTGAGAAATGTAATATAGAATATTTCTAATATAAAATTGCATAATTTAAAATTATAATCAATATAATTAAATAGATTACTTATCTTTGAAATATGAATTTCTCAAAATCGAAATATTAATTTAATATAATTTAAAATATGAAAAAAATAAATCTGCTGATAATATGCCTTTTCTTGTTTTTTTTAAGTAGCTGTGTAACAGTTTTTGAAAGTAAAGTGCAAGAATGTATATTAATTACTAACTCCAAAGATTCAAAAATTTTCATAGATGATCAATATGTTGGTACAGGTGATAGTTTGGATTTAAAATTAGCAAGGGATAATAAATGTAAACAAATAACGAGAAGATCAAATGAAAAATATAAAGATGACTATGTAGCTGCATATCAAAGAGAATTCCCAATTGGGTTTTATGGAGATTTAGTACCTGGTGTTGTTGGAGGAGTTGGTGGAATGATACTTCCTACAATATTACAAAATACTGATTATTTTTATTTATATTCAGGTCTTGGTATTTTTTTTGCAAACCTTTTTGTTGATTTACCGTCAGATAAATTGTTAAAATATCAGAATAAACTTTTTTTTAGTGAAATGAAAGAATTAATTTTCAAAGATTCAAATATGAAACAACTGAATATTCAATATATTAATTATAGTA
>JAYTXK010000042.1:0-20241 GCA_043743005.1 Ignavibacteriota bacterium | reverse complement strand
TATTTGCTTTTAATTTGATTTGGGTGTTCTACATCAAAGCTACTTAATGTACTTCTTCCACCAGCTCTTAACCACTCTTCCAATGCTTTCAAGTCAACTAACGAATCTAAAAGCATTAATTCGTGATTACCAATAATAGAATTTATATCAAAGCCCATCTCTTTTAATCTAATTATTTGTTTTAATACTTTTTTAGAATTTGGACCTCTATCTAAGAAATCACCAAGAAAATACAAAGTATCATCTTGAGAAACCTTTAAAGTTTCAAACAAAAGCTTTTTTAGAGTTTTTGAACAACCGTGAATATCACCTATAATAAATTGTCTATTTGCCATAAAAAAATATTATTTTGGAATTTAAGATTTATGATTAGACAAAATTAAAATATAATTTCTTAAATTTGTAAGATTTATATTTAAATTATGAAAAAAAGTGTGATGAGAGATAAATACGAAGTTGTTATTGGTTTGGAAGTTCACGCTCAATTGCTTACTAAAACTAAAGCTTTTTGCTCTTGCATCAATGAATATGGTGGTTTGCCTAATACTCATACTTGCCCTATATGTCTTGGTCATCCAGGGTCTTTACCAGTACTAAATAAATCATTAGTAGAATTTGCTGTAATGATGGGATTGGCAACAAATTGCAAAATTAGAAAAAGTTCTAGATTTTCAAGGAAAAATTATTTCTATCAAGATTTACCAAAAGGTTATCAGATTACTCAATATGAAGATCCAATTTGTTATGATGGTTTTGTAGAAATTGAGTTTGAAGGTGGGATTAAGAAAATTAGAGTAAATAGAATTCATATAGAAGAAGATACAGGTAAATCTAATCACGATTTGGATATAGATACATTAGTTGATTTGAATAGAGCTGGTGTGCCTTTAATCGAGATAGTTACTGAGCCTGATATAAGTTCTGCCGAAGAAGCACCTAAATATTTAACTCAAATTAAAAATAGTTTGATTTATTTGAATATTTGTACTGGTAATATGGAAGAAGGTGCTTTAAGATGTGATGCTAATATATCAGTAATGCTTAAAGGTGCAGAAAAATATGGTACTCGAGCAGAAGTAAAAAATATGAATAGCTTTAGAAATGTAGAGAAAGCAATTGAATATGAGGTAAATAGGCAAATTGAATTAATTGAAAATGGTGGCACAGTTGTACAAGAAACAAGAATGTGGGATGGAGCTAAAAACATAACCAAATCAATGCGTTCAAAAGAAATGGCTCATGATTATAGATATTTTCCAGAACCCGATTTGCTGGGATTGGAAATTAGTGATGATTGGAAAAGTGAATTAAAAAGTAGATTACCTGAATTACCTTTAGCAAAAAAACATAGGTTTGAGTCTTTTTATGGTCTTAGCCATAGAGACGCTTCAATATTAACTGATGACTTAGCTACTGCTAATTACTTTGAAAAAACTTGCAACATATTATCAACTAAAATTGATAAAACATACAAGCTTGTTAGTAATTGGATTCAAACTGAAGTAATGAGATTAATGAGTGAGAAAGCAATAGGAATTAATGAATTAAATTTAGACTTTAGGATTATTTCTGAATTAACAGAATTAATAAATGAAGGAATTATCTCAAATAAAATAGCAAAAGAAGTGTTTACAGAGGCAGTTGAATCAAACAAATTACCTAAAGTAATTGTTAATGAAAAAGGATTAATGCAAGTAAGCGATTCAAGTGTTATTGAAAGTATTGTTTTAAAAGTAATTGGTGATAATCAAGATAATTATGAAAAATATAAATCGGGTAGAACAAATTTAATGGGATTTTTTGTAGGTCAAGTTTTAAAAGAAAGCAAGGGTCAGGCAAATCCACAAATAGTTTCTGATTTGGTTAAAAAGCATTTAGATAGCTAAAAATATATGAAATTAAGTGTGGCTATAAAGTGTAATTGAAAATAAAATAAATAAAAAAAATAAAGATTAAAAACATTTTGGAGTTTTATAAAAAATGGCAAAGGCTGTACTAATTAAAGAAAAAAGCAAAACTGCAAATTCAACTGCAAAACTTGCTAAAATAAATACTGCTAAGAATGGTGTTGCAAAACCCAAGGGTGTTTCAACACCTAAATCAAAAATAGTTGGAACTAAAGCTAAATTAGTCAAAGTACCTAAACAAGCTATTGCTGCATCTACCCATTCAAAAAGCAAAAAAGTAAAAAGTGACGACAATGGAAAACTTAAACAAGTGAAGATGAGTTATGGTGGCAAAGATGTTGCAGTAGATTTGTATTCTAAATTTGATTTTAAAGGATTTGACAAAGCTACTATAATGAAGTGGTACAAGTTACAACATCTTGGCAGACGCTTAGATGATAAAGCTGCTTTGTATTTGAAAATGGCAAAAGGTTGGTCATATCATGCTCCTTTTGCTGGACATGATGGAATTCAATTAGCTTTAGGTCAAGTATTCAGACCAAACAAAGACTTCTTGTTCCCTTATTATAGAGACTTTTTAACTTCATTATCTGCTGGATTAACTCCTGAAGAAATTATATTAAATGGTTTGTCAAAAGAAACAGATGTAGCTGGAGGTGGTCGTCATATGAGTAACCACTTTGCAAAACCTTCAATTGGTGTACAAAATGTATCATCTTGTACAGGCAATCATTCACAGCATGCTGCTGGCTTGGGTAGAGCAGTAAAGAAATATAATGGAGACGAAGTTGTTTATTATTCTGGAGGTGAAAGTGCTTGTGCTGAAGGTTATTTTTTTGAAGCAGTATCTGCAGCAGATTTTGATAAATCACCAGTTATTTTTGTTATTCAATCAAACAAATTCGGTATATCAGTTCCATTAGAAGAAGTAACAACAAATCAAAATGTATCTGATAACTTTAGAGGATTTACAAATTTAAAAATTTACAATTGCGATGGACTTGATGCTTTTGATTCATTTAGAACATTACAAGATGCTATTAAATATGTAAAATCTGATAAAGGACCTGCAATGGTTCATGCTGTATGTGATAGAATTGGTTCTCACTCCAATTCGGACAACCAAGAAAATTATAGAACAGAAGAAATTAGAAATGCAATGTATAGAAGAGATCCTTTATTACAATTTAGATACCATGTTTTAAATAATAAAATTGCTACTCAAAAAGAATTAGAAGCAATTGAAGAAAATAACAAGCAAGAAATATTTGCAGCAGCAGATAAAGCTGAAGCAGCACCAGCAGCAAATGGTGCGAGTTGGCCTGAATTTTTATATCCAGAACCTTTTGTTAAAATTAGTGATAATACTGAAACTGCAATTGATCCTAATGCTCCAAAACTTACATATCTTGAAGGTATCAATTATGCTTTGAAGCAAGAATTTAGAAGAAATCCTAATACTTTTATGTGGGGAGAAGATATAGGCAAAGGTGGAGTATTTAATGTAGTAAAAGGAATGCCACAAGAATTTACTAAAAATAGAGTTTTCAATGCTCCAATTGCTGAAGATATGATTGTTGGTACAGCAAATGGATTTTCAAGATATAGAGATGATATTCGTTTAGTAATTGAAGGTGCTGAATTTGCTGATTATTTCTGGCCTGCTATGGAACAGTATATCGAATTAGCTCATGAATATTGGAGAACTAAAGGACAAAATTCACCAAATGTTACATTAAGATTAGCAAGTGGTGGATATATTCAAGGTGGAATTTATCATTCTCAAAATTTGGAATCTACATTATCAACTGTACCGGGTGTAAGAATTGTGCAGCCTGCATTTGCAGATGATGCGATTGGATTAATGAGAAATTGTGTCAGATCTAAAGGTCCAAGTATGTTTTTAGAACCAAAGTATCTTTATAATTTCAAACCAGCAATGGGTCCAACTCCAGATGACAATTTCATTATTCCATTTGGTAAAGCCAAGAGAAGAAGAGAAGGAAATGATATAACAATTATTTCTTACGGTACAGGAGTGCATTTATCAATGTTTGCTGCAGAAGAAATTGCTAAAGAAAACAATATTAGTGTAGAAATTATAGATTTAAGATCAATAATTCCTTGGGATAAAGAAATGGTTTTAGATGCAGTAAAGAGAACTGGTAGAGTAATTGTAGTGCATGAAGATAGAGTAACAAGTGGATTTGGTGGCGAAATTGCTTCAACTATAACCGAGCATGCTTTTAAATATTTAGATGCTCCTATTTTAAGAGTTGGGTCTAAGGATGTGCATGTTGGTTTTGCAAAAGCTTATGAAGAAGCAATTTTATTAAATGTAAACGATGTAAAAGCAGCTATTTTAAAAACTGTAAGTTATTAATGTCAAGTGTGTAAAGAAAGTGTGGAAATTACTTGACACTTTTTTTACTATTCGGATAAAATTGATAAATATTTAGTTTTTATTTAAAAAAAGTTGGGTCCCGTATAATCAGTTGTTGGTTATTCGGGATTGACTTTATATATTTGTATATGGTAAAGTGGATAATTCCCACTTTGTATTGTATTATTAGGTGATTATTGTTAAATATATTAATTTTCAAGTACTTAAAATGAGTGAAAAAGTAGAGTTAGTTGACGAAGAAGAAGAATTTGAACAAAACACTACAAGTAGTGATAATGGACATTTTCAGCAATTTGGTAAGTCAGCAGGTATTATTTTATTAATACTTTTAGTAGTTGGTGGTGGTATTTTCTATTGGAGATATACTTCAGCAGAAAATTCAAAAAAAGCAAATATAGCTTTAACTCGCATACTTCCATTATATGAAATGAATGATTATGAGAGATCTTTGAATGGAGATGCATCTATAGTTGTTGCAGGTCAAAATTTACTAGGATTGAAAAGTATTGCAGATAAATACTCAAGTACAGGAGCTGGTCAAATTGCAGCCTTGTATGCAGGGAATTGCTATTTAAATACAAATAATACTAAAGAAGCAATTAAGTATTTCAAACAAGCAATGAATTCAAATTCTAAACTTGTTTTGATTGGTGCTAATGCTGGATTGGCTGTATGTAGAGAAAATGAAGGAAATTATGCAGAAGCAGCTGATTCTTATGAAAAGGCTTCAAATCTTTCGGATTTAGATAATATTAAAATTAAATATTCTTTGTTTGCAGGCTTGTGTTTTGAGAAATCAAATAATAAGGAAAAAGCAATCAAGGAATTTAAAAATGTTTTAGGACTTGGTCCTTTAAGTGAGTTTGCAGGTAGTGCAAAGTCAGGCTTAGTTAGACTTGGCACAATTATTGACTAAATTTTTTTGTTAATATAAGAAATCGGTAAATATGAATATAAATAATGAAAATAAAAATAAGTTTTTAATAATAAATAAAATTTTGTTAACTGGAGGTATTATGCTACGATTTATTCGTTTGTCTCTATTGGTTGCTTTTTTTGCACTTCTGATTACGTCAGTTGGTTTTGCACAAAAGCCCCAAGTATATGTATCGGGTAAACTCGCCCGTCATGATGTAAGAATATTCCAAAAGGATTCTGCTTACGTTTTTAATAATGAGTATGTAGTAGCTGGAACATTAATAATTGAACCGGGTACTGAAATTTATTTCTATCCAAATAGTAGATTGTTGGATTCGGTTGGCGGTCGTATTATAGCCGATGGTAGTGCAAGTGCTAATTACACTGCAAAACCTAAACCAGGAGCAACTACTTATGACCCTATAGCTGGAAGTGATCCAGTTATTAATCCATTTGCTTGGTCAGGGTATGCAGATTTAAAATATTTCTCTTACCTTGGTGCAGTTGCACCTTCGTTGGCTGCGGGACCAAGTCCTACTATAGCAGTTACAACTGTTGGTGATCAAACAATTCATTCAACAAGATATGACATGTTATTTAATGTTGTATTAGATATTTCAAGTCGTAAATTAAGAAGTATGGCATCAAATGGTAAAACATTTGATGATTTAGGAAATGAAATAGATGTCAATCCAGCAACTCAAGTAATCATACCATTTGAAAAAGCATTGATGTTTCAAGCATCAAGAATGTTTTTAGATCCTAATACAGATGCAAACTTAAATAATAAAGCTTGGTTGAGACAAAAAGTAAATGTTTCAACAAATACTTCTCCAAATATAGTAAATGGACAAATCAAATTTTACGGACAACCTGAAAATAATATTTCAAGAGAATGGGGACACATTGTTGTGCTTCCTGGTTCAAGAACTGCTTTCTTCAGAAACTGTTCTTTTGAAGGATTTAGAAAAGATACAACAGTAGATAGATTGCCATACTTTAGCGCAAATACAGATGGACTTGCTAATACAGATAAAACGTTGTGGAACAACTATAATAATTCATTAAGATTATTATCTAATGGTAGTGGTGGTGTAATTACTACTTTTTCATCAAGAACTTGGTTAATTAATTGCCAATTTAATAGAAATAGATCTTTTGTTCGTGGTGGAGCACTTCAAATCTTGCAAGCTCCGGGTAATCATCCTGGTATAATGACTGGTACTAGTGTACTCAACATTTACAAAGTTTTAACAGATGTGCCACTTACAGCTGCTTCTTTAGTAGGTTATCTTGGTGAATATTCTCTAAATAAAAATCCAAATATAGCTAATAGAGATGGTAGTGCTTCTGATATATTAAATGATCCTTTAACACAAACTCCTAGAATTGATGTATTGGACGAAGCTCTTGGATCTTTTCCAAATAGTGATGCCTTTATGATTAATAGTAGAGAACGTTCTGCATGGGATGATGCTCGAGTTGCTGTATATTTAGGTCGTTTCAGAAATTTAACTTTTACAGATAACAAAGCTCAACTAAATAATACTGGTCCAGTTACATTTGGAACTCCTCCAGTAACAATATGGAAAGATAAAACAAATGAATCTGCTAATTCACCTCAGAACTATGGCGATAACGCTTATGGTGGTGCAATATATATAGCAGGTAACAATACTGGTTTTGCTGGTTCAGTTGATGGTACTTTAGAAAATGCTTCTGCAAATAGAAAAATTGAAATCGGTTTCGGTATTAATAATAGTATTTTAATCGGTGGTAGTATAGTAAACTTTACTAACCCAGATTCATTTACTGCAACTGGAAATGAAGCTAATAATTATCAATCAAAAAATACTTTTGGTGCTCGTGGTGGTGCAATATATTCTGGAGCTCATACTTCATTAATAGTTGCTGGTAATTTTACTTCAAACAAAGCACAAGCAATTTGGTTACAAGATGATGCAATTGGCACTGGTGCTGCATTATATTCTAATGGTGGAGCGATTTTCACAGCAAATTATGCAACTGTTAGATTACAAGTAGTTGGTGGATCATCAAGAGAATCTGGTGCAATTATTAATAATCCAACTTTATTCTCTAAAAATTATGCTGCCGCAGGTGGTGCAATTTATGTTGATGGTTTCTCTTCTGGAAGTAATATTTCTCCAGTAATTGGTGGACATGATCAAACATTATTGAGAAGAGATTTAGGATTTAATATTGTATTTGATAATAATACTGCACTTGTTCATGGTGGTGCAATATTTACAAAACATAATATGGTAGTTCAAGGTGCTGGTGGTGTTGCTTCAGGCGAAATCATTGGTTACGGTGGTAAATATCCAGTATTATTTAATGCTAATACTGCAGGTTATTCAGGTGGTGCTGTTAGTATTCATATACCAAACGGTCAACCATTAGTACCAAACCAAAGAAATGTGGAATTAACAAGAACTGTATTCCAAAATAATACAACTGGTGCTGGTGTAGCTGTAAAGAATATACCTGAAATCAGAGGTGGTGCTGGTGTATATTCTCTTAATTCAACAATTGGCTTAATAAAAGGTGTTGAATTTAGCAATAATACAACTTATAATGGTAATGGTGGAGCTTTAACTTTAGTTCACCCTACTAATTCACAAAGAAGATTTTTTGTATCTGACTTAGATGTAATTTCTTATGATGCTAATGGTGTACCGGGTTCTTACTTTTCAAATGACGGTGCTTTTACTAAAGATGGTTCTGTTAATTATTTAGCTGATGCTAGAATGTTAACTCGTTTTATTAATAATAAAGTTATTGCTGATGCAGCTACATTAGCTACTCAAAGTGGTACAGGCGTTACTCAAGTTAGTGGTGGTGTAGCTAAAACTAATGAAACTATTAATGGTACTTACTGGATTAATGATCAAACTGGTTATGGTGTAGCTTCTAATGGTGTTATAATTAAATACACTGATGGTGGAAATACTTTAGAATATCAAAGTTCTGGTGTAACTAATGATTTGAAAAAAGTAGTATTTACTACAACTACAACAGGTTATGTAGTTGGAAATCAAGGTATTTTACTAAAAACTACAAATGGTGGTTCAGCTTGGTCTAAAATAGATGTTGATGCTTTAACAATACCAGCTCCTACAGTAAATTCATTTAATTTCACTGATGTTGCATTTGTTGGTACTCAAACAGGTTATTTAACTTCTACAAGTGGATATGTAATTAAAACAACTGATGCTTTTGCAACAGCAACTGTAGATAATCCTATACAACAAACTGCTGCTTTAAATAGTGTTAGTATGATTTCTGATAAAAATGGTGTAATGGTTGGTGATGTAAGAACTATATTAATTAGAAGTTCAAATGCTCCTACTTATACAACACAAGTTTCTCCAGTAAATCCTAATTTGAATGCCGTACATTTTGTTTCATCAACAAGAGGTTATGCAGTTGGTAATGCTGGAACTATTATTAGAACAGTAAATGGTGGAACTGATTGGACAGTATTAAATTCTGGTATATCATCTGACTTATTATCAGTTCAATTTTTAACTGCAACAAAAGGTTTTGTTACAACACTTAGTGGTGCAGTATGGATGACAAATGATGGTGGTGATACTTGGACTAATGCAAGTGGAACTGCTTCAAATAGTTCTTTATACGATATTAATTTTGTTTCTAATAGTGTTGGTTTTGCAGTTGGTGCAAAAGGAACATTAATTAAAACTATTGATGGTGGAACAACTTGGACTAATGTCGGTCCTGTTAGTGCATCTGTATCAGATATTAATAGAATTCATCAAGGTGGAACAAACTTACCAGAAAATGGTGTTGGTCTTGGTGGAGCTATTTATTTCTTAGATAAAGTATCAACAGAAAGAATTGGTAGAGCTGATTCAGTACAATTCAATCGTGTAAGAATGCAAAACAACTCAGCTTATACAGGATCTGCTGTATATTCTGATAACTATGATATGAAATTAATTTTCAACAGATCTTTAATTACTGGTAATACAGCAACTTCTCCAGTAGGTGTAGCTCAAAATACTATTAAAGGTCCAGTTGTAAGAAATGCAAGTGGTGTAATTACAGAAAATACAGCATCTTCTGACTTAGTACCAACTACAATTTATGGTGAAGTACAAGGTCCATTACCTGCTTATATTTTCTCTGACGCTGCAAATTCAATTTATAATAACAATGCAAAATTCTTAATTAGATTACCAGATGCTCCAAATACTAAAGGTGCTCTTGGTGGTACAGGTATTGGTCTTGGTGGTACAGATACATTACGTGGTAATTATTGGGGTTTGACTGAAGCTAATATTAATGTTGAAGTTCAACATAATGTTGGTGGTACATTTGGTTTTACAACTCAAGAAACTTTCTTTGTTGAAAGTAATGGTTCAACTGTAATGGCATTTATTTCAAGTAGTTCATATACAGATTTAAGAAATCAAGGTCCTTTTGAATCATTAGGAAGTTATGTTTATAAAGCAATTCCATTAACAAATGGTATTGATGAAAACACAGTTGGTGCAAATAGTATTCCTGAAAAATTAGTATTCTCAGGTAAAATCTATGACATATATGATAAAGGTACTGATATAAAAACTGCAGATTATTCAAAACGTAGAATGTCTCCAATTGAAGATTTCTCTGTTGGAATTCCAACAGGTTTAAGATTGTTTACAAACCCTCTTTTACCTTCAAGTAACAAATATGTAAGAAGATTTGTAAGAGATCCTTATGTTGCTGAAGCTAAAGACAAAAACGGTGCTTTAATGTTCCCTTGGATTAGTTCAATTCAAGCAGAATGGAAAAGTGATGATAGTGGTTTAAATTATCACCCTATTGGATACCCACTATGGTTAGAAGCTAAAGTTAATTATGATGGTATTTCTGAAGTAAGCAATAATGATCCGAATTTATTAAATGAATCAGTATTCTTTGTTATTAACAATACTACTGGAGATTTTATCCGTGTTAACTTAAGACAAGTATCTGAAGATGCTCCTTTCCGTGAAACTTTCAGAGCAAGAGTAGAATTAGTTCCTGATCAATCTGCTAGAGATGCTAATACATTTATTCGTAGAACTGCTGAAGGTATGGCTAATTTTGGTACACAAGGAGCTTTATTAAATGCATTGAGAAGAAATGCTTCTAATGAAGACAAAGCTACATTACAAGGTAGAAAATATGATGGTACTAAATCAGATTTTGGTTCTGATCCAAACATTTTATCTAACAATTCTCCTATTCCTTCAATTTCTGGTAAAGTAACTTATTTTGCTGGTGAAAGATACAGAGCTTTACCAGTAAATGTTGGTGATAAAATTCAAGTAGTTTCTCGATCGGTTCTTTGGAATGATAATGTCTTGACTGCTGATAATGGTTCAATGAATTTTACAATTACAAATACTACTATGCCTCCTGCATTTACTGGTAATATGGTAAGTTTAGTAAAAGATACAATTGTTAAAATTGTACCTTCTGAATTGCCTGCTAGAAGAGCATTAGGTATTCCAGATACAATAAGAATGGTTGAATTATTACGTAGAATTGCTTTA
The DNA here is from genome assembly GCA_043743005.1 of Ignavibacteriota bacterium. Lineage (GTDB taxonomy): Bacteria > Bacteroidota > Ignavibacteria > Kapaibacteriales > UBA2268 > JAPLFM01. Next base: position 9,445 of record JAYTXK010000042.1, on the reverse strand, counting down.
ACTGAAGATAGAGACTACCCAAAATCAAAAGGTACTTATAGTGCAACAACTACACCTGTTGATGCTGGACGAGGTCGTGATTCTATTATGACAATTACTGCAAAAGATACAAATAAATTCTATGATCCAAGAGCTTTATTAAATCCAGATAAATTTACTCAATTAACTTACACATGGACAGTTGATGCAAGTTCTGGATTAAATAATTGGTTAGGTGCAGATACTATTGTATCTTCAAATAAAACAAACCAAAACCCAAGAGATTTAGCTTTAGGTTATATTAAATTAAAAGGTAGAGCTGTAAATCCTTATGTAGTACCTGGTGGTGAAAATGTAACTGTTACAGCTGCGAATTATCCTCCAAATTACAGAACTATTTATTCTTTAAAAGCTGCAAAAGCTGCTGGCTTAGTAAATATATCTGATGATGAAATAAGTAAATTTATTAATTTATATTCAACATATTTAAATGCTCCAGCTTATGATAATATAAATGCTAGATATTTACAACAAGATACTGTTGATGTTGGTAGAAATTTCTTAACAACTGAAAACTTTAAAATTAATGTTGTTGATAGTATTCCTAGTATATTAGATGAAAACACAACTAGCTCAACAATTTCAAAACCTGGATATCCTAATGAAATATTAGCTGAATATATGCCAACAATCTATACTTGTGATAAAACTCAAGATAATAGACTTAAAGCAAATTTAACTGATAAATTAAGATTCCAAATGGACTTAAATACAGATGATGAATTAGAAGATTTAGCTGCTGAGAAATATAAAGGATGGTCTTTCCCTTATGGTAGAACAGCTTATGGTTTCTTAAATTTAACAAACCAAGGTGGCTTAATTGATGTTGATACAACTTACGTATGGAATGATTTAACTAAAAAATATGATGCAATATATAATCAGTCTAAACCATTCTGGATGACTAGTGGTAACTTAATGCGTTATGGAACTGATAATACTGTGGATAATTTCTCTCAAGATTTTACTACTAATGGACAACTAAATATACGTATTCCTAAAGCTGCAGCTATTCAATATCTAACTCCTTTGAACGCTTACAATGGTGCTTTAAATACTGATACTTCATTTGTTATTGTAATTAATGATGGACATAGTGGGTTAACTCGTAAGAAATTTGATTTACTAATTAATTTTCAACCACAAATAACTACAACAAGTTTACCTGCTGCAAAAGAAGATAATGATTATAATCCTCAATTATTAGATTCTTCACGAATGATAAAAGTAGTTGATCCAAATTTTGGACAAAAAAGAAAATATGAATTAATTTACTCTTCATATTCTAGTAACACAATTTCAAAAGATCCTTGCTATGCTGAAGCTGGAGTATGGGATGTATCTTCATTAAAAGTAACTCCAAACTGGTTAAAAATTAATCCTGATAATGGTTTATTATATGGAAAACCGGGTATTAAAGACGCTCCTTCTAATGAAAAAGTTGTAGTATTAGTAACAGATGCTGAAGGCTTAAATGATTTGAAAGTACTTGATTTAAGAGTAGATTCAACTCATCATTATCCTTCATTGTCAGCTGCACCTACTGTTAGCTGTATTGATTTGAAAACAACTTATACTGACTCTTTAACAGTTATTGATTTAGATTTAGAAAGAGATCCATTAAAAGCTACTAATCCAGAAACATTAACATTAAGTGTAGTGTTGCCAACAAGTGGATTAGCAATTGAACCAGCTACTATTAAAGGTCCAAGTACTAAAAAAATCAAAGTTGCAATTAAATCACTTGCTGGATTTAATCCACCAAGAGATAATGATGGTAAAATTACAATTAAAGTTAAAGTAAGTGATGGTGTTTCTGAAGATATCTTGACTTATAGATTGAAAATATCAGATGATACTAAATTTGTAAGTAAATTGACAGTTAAAAATTCTGAAGGTGGAAAACAAATTCTTGAGTGGGGTACTGCTGAGAAAAATGTAACAACTGGTGATGCAACTGATAATTTTGCAATTGGTAGATTAGATTCTAACTATTGTGAATATGAATTGCCTCCATATCCAACTACAGATATATTTGATGCAAGATGGACAATCCCAACAATTAATGGTACTTTGCGTAATGTTTACCCAAGTAATGTTAATAAAAATCAAATTTATATTGCTCAAATTCAACCAGGTGATGTACAAGGTAGTGGTTCTAAAGTATATCCAATTAAAATTAATTGGGATTTAACTTCTGTACCTGCTAATACTGATGCAACAAAAAATCCAACTAAAGCAACTTGGTATTTGAGAGATGCACTATCTAATGGTTCATTATTTAATATTAATATGAATACGGGTGATGCAAGATATGTAAATGGCTTTATCGGAACTAAGAGTGGAAACAATTATGAATTGCAAATAAATAATACTTCAACTAAAGCATTTGTTATCTTCCAAGATTGGAATAGTGATGTTGCTGAACTTGACAACTTTACACTTGGTAATAAAATTAATACTGTATCACCTAACCCAGTTTCAAATGAAGCTAATATTAACTTCGAAGTATCTTCAAGTAATATAGTTAAAATTGAAATAGTTGATATTTTAGGTAATAATGTTGCTACTATTGTTAATGGACAATATGCACCTGGTAAATATAACGTACAATGGTTTGATGCTGATAAATTATCAACTGGATCTTACATAGTTAAAATGACTACTGGTGTAAATACAGATTCATTTCCTGTTAATGTTGTTAAATAAATAAATATAGTGGGTTTTCAAAATGAAAACCCACATTTTAACTTGGTATGAAATAAATAAATTTAAAATTGGAGAATTAATAATGAAAAAAACAATTTATAGAGCTTTATTTATGATGTTTATTGTAATGATATTTACACAAACATCTAAAGCTCAAGTTTACAGTGATTTCGATACTGTAAGAGTTGTAAAAGCAGACTATGTGCCTGTAAATGCAACTGGTGCTGGTACAACAGCATTGACAAGTTTTATATTGCCTCCGGGTGGTACAAGTTTTGATGATGGATATAATTTGGTTACTTTACCATTTAAATTTGAATTTAATGGTGATATCGTAAGTCAAGTTTATGTTTGTATAAATGGATTTTTAACATTTTCAACTCCATTAACTCAAACTCAAGCAAGATCTAATGGTCTTTTTGTAGATGATATTAATACTTATGCAACTAATGTAATTGCTCCTTTTTGGGGTGATCATAAATATCGTACTGCTGCAGAGTCTAGTAATATACCTGTAGGTTCTAATACATATAAGCAAACAAGTATATATACAAACATATCAAATACTAGTGCAACATTTGTAAATTCTAATGGTGCTGTAGTACCTCAAAGAGTTTTTACTGTTGAATGGAGAGATTTGAATTTAAATAAAGATATAAGTGATTTGCAATCTTCAATCGGTAGCTTTCAAGTTAAAATATATGAATCAATGGATCCATATTCTAACCAAAGTGATATTGAATTTTGTTATGGATCAATTGGAGGTAACCCTAATACTCTTTTAACTACTGTACATACAAAAAATGCTTCAGTTGGTTTGAAAGGTGAATTTGGTGATTTTATCAACGCTTTATACAATGAAAACACTGTTTCTGGTAGTAAACCTTATTCTTTAGCTAAAAGTTCTACAACTTTAACTAATGACTGGACTCCTTCTGGATACAATAATTTAAGATTAAGATTCAATGCTTTACGTAGATTTAATGTTGATGAATTTTGGGGTGACGGAGATGCTGACTTTTCAAAAGCTCCTGGAAGACCACATAATGCTTATGCACAAATTCAAGGTAGATATGTAACTATTAATGATGTTAGAACTATTCTAAGGTCGGTTGCTAAAAAATATCCTTTAGATTCTATAAGAAGAAGAGCTGCTTACCATGCTGATGTTGATCATAATGGACGATTTTATTATGCAACATCTACAAGTGGTACTACAACTATTTCAACTAGAACAGATATTAAAAATAGAGATTTGAACTATGCTGAGAATTTACCAGCTGGTATTACATCAATTAAAAAAATATATTATCAAGCAAACGAATTTGATGCTTCTAAAATATTAAATTTCTTGTCAGGCAAAATTCCAAGTTTACCTTGGAGATATGATTCAATTCCTCAATATGGTAAACAAAATTTAGTTAATGTTGCCAATGGAATTAAGATTGGACAAGTAGAAAATAGAAATAGTAGTGTAATTGTACCTATTTATGCAAATGGAAATGCTAATGGTGCTATTTCTGCTAAATTTGATTTAAATGGTGATGTTATTAATGTTGTTGCTAATAAAGAAAACAATTTGGTAATTACTGATTTTGATAAATCAAGTGTTGTTATAGTTGCTTCTGGCGTGTTTACTGAAACTCAACCAATTGCTTTTGTAGAATATACTCCAAATTCAAATGGTATTGTTTTAAGTGATATAGTATTTAATGATAATAAAGTTGGAACGATTTCAACTGTTACTTCATTAAATTCTTATGTTGAAGAATTTACATCTAGTCCAAATCCATTTGTTGGCGAAACTAAAATATCATTTTCAGTTGCTGAAGAAGGTAAATATAATTTGGCAATTTATGATATGATTGGAAATTTAGTAAAAGAATTAGCGAACAATAACTTTAGTATTGGTAATTATACTTTTAACTGGGATGCATCAAATATGCAATCTGGTTTGTATGTTTGTAAACTTACTTCAGATAAAACAACACTAATTAACAAATTAGTTGTTAAAAAATAAATGAATGTAATTAAATATTGGATATTAGGGCTACTATTAAGTATTAGTAGCTTGTATTCAATAGAAAAAAAAACAATACAAGTAAAAGTTGTAAATGATCAAACTGTGGATTTGTGTGGTAATCAATTTGAAAAGGAAGTAAGATTTTATATTTCATTAGGTAATATTGAAGCTAAAGATTCCTTACTTGGTTATAGCATTAAAATAAATTATGACTCTACAGTAATTAAAATGAAAAGTTTTTTAAAAACAAATACTTTAACTTCGTTCTTTGATTTCAATGACTATAGAATTGTACAAAATGAAGGTTATATTGTGTGTTCAGCTGGACAAGTTGCTAATTTTTTTACTCCTGTATTTGGTGATAAACCATTAGTAGCTTTTTCTGGAAGTTTTATTGGATCTTGTCTTGATAGTACAATTGTAAGTGTTGAGTATATCGATTTTACTGAGGAATTTCAGTGTAAATTAGATAATGCAAATCCTTATATAAGTACAAAAATAGATGCAAAAGTTCAAAACAAGCCAAATAGAAAGCTGACAATAAAAAATGTAACAGACACTTTGTATATTAATAATGATTCTCTTGTTGATGTAAAATATAGTATAAATGCTAATACTAATAATAAAATTGATATAATGACTTTTGATTTAAAAATCAATAGTGATAAATCAAATATTTATAGTGTTGATGTTCTTCAAGATACTAACATAACTGTTTCACAATTAAAAGTAATTTCTAAAAATTATTTTCAATTTGATTTGAAACGAAAATTAAATCTTGAAATATCAAAGATTGATTTAGTTGTAAAAACTAAGGCAATTGCAGATACAAATATTGTACTTCAATATAAATTGTTGTTAAGTAAAGTAAATGAGTGTGCTTGTGTTACTGTTTTTGATAGTTGTATTCAAAATTTGAAAATAACAAAAATTGTAAAAGATAATATAGATTCTGAAAATGAAATTAAATATTATACAATAAGTTCAAATGCAATTATTTTAAATGATAATTGTAATGGTAGCAAAATTGAAATTTATGATTTTTTAGGTAGAGAATTGTATAATGGAACTGATAATTATAATAATATAATAAATACTGATTTGTTCCCTAGTCTTGTAATGATGAGAATTAAAAGTGATAGTTTTGATAAAAAATTTAAACTTAAAATTGATAAATATAAATAATAGTTTTTAATATTAATAAGGTGTCCTCATGAAGGAAATTTTAACTAAAATAAATAGGATTCGTGCAATATTTGCTCTGACTATGCTTGTGTTAACATTAGCAAGTTCGATGGAAGTATCTGCAGCTAAACCACTTGTACCAAGACTAAATCTTTTTGATTTTGAAGATGGTATAAATTCTGGTAATTTGTGGTATCCTGATGGAAGAATATGGTTACCAGTAGCTTCCAATGGTACAAGAGAGTTTTTATTGCCTGTATTCATAGATAACAGATGGTTTTCTTATGTTACAACTGGTTTTTATGGTCAAGACACAATTGAATACTCTGCTGACCCAATTAAAAGTTTTCAATTTAAAGTGGTTTACAACCAAAATCAATTGAAGGCTGTTGGTGTTCAAACAAGTGGACCACGTCATGATCCAGACGGACTAACTCTTAGTCCTTATGCTTTAGACTACGAACCTTTAGCTAACGGATTTAATATTGATTGGTCTGATTCAAATGATTTTAGTTATTTGACTTATATTAAGACTGATGCACAACCAGTAGATAGAGCAAAAGGTCGCTCGATTAGAATTACTGGAAGTTCTTCTAAAGCACTACCTAATACTTCATTAACAAGTGCAGAATTTAAAGTATTGCTTTATATTAGATTTAGGATTATTCCTACAAATCAAACTGAATTAGCAACTAATCAAGCTTCTAACAATCCAATGTATATAAGTAATGATACTATTAAATATAATGATTGGAATGTTACTACTGTTCCTGCATTCTTTAATTCAAGATCATATAAAGTTAAAGTAGCAACAGATTATCCTGATTTAGGTGCTCCAGCTAATTGGACAAATGGTACTTTGAATTTTACAGGTTTAGCTGGTATAATGAATAGAGATGGATATAATCCACAACCACCTAATAACACAATGTTTGGTAACATTTATGTAAAATTCTTTACTGATGATCCGAAATTTGGATTTTCTACAAGTAGATCTATTGATCCTACTCCTGCTGTAAGGTTGGTGGATGCTACAAATGAAGGTATATGGGAAATCAGAACTCCTATTACAGTTGATAATGTTGTTGGTGCTCCTGAAGTTGCTAAAAGAGAAGTTGAATTATTTTGTAGTATAGCTTCTACAAGAATAACTGACATCATAGTAGAATCTGATTCTCCTTGGTTATTATTTCAAACACTTACTAAACCAGGTGTATCTAAATCACCAAATCCTATACCATCTCCAAAAAATGTAGGTACAATTAATTGGTTGGATAATGGTATATTAGGTAGAAATAATGTTCTTGATGAATTAGGTAAAGAAACTACATTTGATGGTAAAGTATTTTTAGAAGTTAGATGTGATCCTTCTAAATTAACTGCTGGTGGCAATGGTGAAAAAGAAGGTATATATGTTGGTTACATCACTTTCAAATCACAATTTGCTAAAGTTAATCCTGTAAGATTAAAAGTAACTTTTATTTACTTCAAAACTCCTACAGAAGGTCGTCGTCCTAATTTAGCAGCTGGTATTAAATTAAATATTAGTAACTCAAAACAAGGTGCGACTGAAACTACTCAAATAATATTTGGTTCTGGACCAAGAGCTACTAAAAATGTAGATACATTATACGGTGAATATGCTTACGAATTCTGTAATTTCTGTACTGATATAACTAAATTTGGTGCAAGATTCTTTCCAAGAAATGCAGATGGAACTGATTTGTATCAATTTGGTCTGGGTGATTTCTGTAAAAATGACGAAACTCCAAGATCTACTTCTAGAGATATTCGTAACGAAGCAGATTCTTTAGAATCAATTGTTTATAATGTAAAATTTAATGCTGGTGGAGACCAAAATTATCCTGTTACTTTACAATGGGATACTCAAGATTTCCCTAATGGTGCAAACTTATTCATTAAAGATGATTTGAATGGTAAACTTTTCCCAGCTGTTGATATGAGAAATGCAACAGTATTAGGTCAATATTTACGTTCATTTATTATTCAAGATCCAAAGATTGACAAATTCTCTATAGAATATACTCCTTCTAAAGTAATTGAATATGTAGATGAAAAAGGTGATCCAATCATTCAAAAAGGTTGGAACTTGCTTTCTTTACCTGTTAAATCTACTAACACTACTTGGAATTTAGTTTATCCTAATGCAATTAATAGACCATACTACTTCTACTTAGGTGGTTACCAAGAAGATAACGTTTTAAGACCAGGTGTTGGTTACTTTGTAAAATATGGCAATCAAGTAGATAAAACTTTTTCAGGTTCTGTAATAACAGAAATATCACAAGCTACTGGAACTGGATATAAAATGTGGCCTGGTGATGCTGGTAAAGGTGGTTGGAATTCAATTGGTGCTTTATCTTACCCAATTTCAATCAGCAATATTGATTTTACTAAATTTGGTACTAAAACTCCTGATAAAAATTACACAATGAAATTTGGTGTATGGGGTTATAATACTAATAATGGTTATGAAGAAGTATCAGAACTTAGACCTGGTAAAGGTTACTTTATTAAAGTAAACGTTGATGGTTATTTATTAATGACTGGTCCATTTAGAAAGAAAGATAACTTAGATGTTGCTAAATTAGAAAAAGAAACTATTTACAATCAATCAACTGCAATTACAATTGCAGATAATGGACAAAGTAAATCTACAGTTTATGTTTCTAAAAATTCTAACTTAGAAGTTGCTAATTTTGAAATGCCTCCAGCTCCTCCAGTTAGTTTGTTTGATGTACGTTTTACTAATGGTGGAAATGTAGATAACTCAAATGTATCTGTGATTAAGTTGCAAGGTGTTATGTACCCAGTTTCTTTAAGTGTTAATAATGCAAAAGATAACTATACTTTTATGGACGCTTTAACTGGTAAAGTTTATGGTACTGTGATTAAAGGTTCTAATAATGTTATTGTTATTGATGAAAAATTATCAAATAACATTAAAGTTGTTGCAACTGAAGATGGTAATAGCAATTTCGAATTATCTACATTCCCTAACCCTGTAGTTAGTGATGTTAACTTTAATTATACTTTATCAAGTAATGAATTAGTTAATATTTCAATCTACAATCAAGTTGGTGGTTTGGTAGCTAATGTAGTAAATGAATTCCAAAAAGCTGGCTCAAAAGTAACTAGCTTTGATGCAACTAACCTAACTTCAGGTAGTTATATCGTGAGATTCAATGCTGGTGCTATCAATGCTACTAGAAAACTTACAATTGTAAAGTAATTTCAAGTAGTTAATATATATAATGGGTAACATATTCAGTTATGTTGCCCATTTTTATTTAAAAAATATTTATGATGACTTAAATTAAATTAAAAAATTAGTTAGATTTTTAAATTAATTCAAAACATTAAAAAAAAATAAATGAAAAAAATACTTATATATTCAATATTTATTTTATCAATGACATATTTTAGTTTTCCAAGAAATAATGTAAATATAAAATTATATATTAATAA
>JAYTXK010000041.1:0-1554 GCA_043743005.1 Ignavibacteriota bacterium | reverse complement strand
TAGATTAATTTCTCTAATCTTTGCCCCAACTCCATTATATACATATATATTAGCTTTAAATGGTGGGTCAACATTATGATTAAATCTAAAAGTAGTATTTAAATCAAATGGATTTGGGAAATTTAATAAGTCAGAAATTATGATTCCGTCACTTTCTGGAGCAACAATAAAACAAGCCTCTGCTTCAGAATAATTATTGTAAATATTCCATGCTCTAACTTTAATAGTATGTTTACCTTTTTTCAATCCTGAAAGTATAATTTGTGCTGAACCATAATGATTATCTGTTAAAGAAGTATTGTATCTATCTGTCAAATCAATTGAATTAGGACTATTGTCAATCCAAGCTTCTATACGATGTCCAATACCTAATCCAGTTGAGTTGATTCCATATTTGTCATACAAATCAACAATCAAAAGTGGAGTAAGCCTTACATTATCACAATCTATAAAATTTCTAGAGTCAAAAAATATTTTTACATTTGGCTTATCATCTACGCCAGTTGAATTTTTAATACTTGTTATTTTGAAACTTCCAGAATATCCTTTGGCATATTTATTTTCTAATGAATTAGCAAAAGCAAATAGTTTACCTTTGTTATCACTAAAACTAATATCTTTTGGTAATATAAATGTTGTTTTAAATTTTCCATTTTCTACTTTGTAAGTACCTTTAGATAAAGCTCCTCCAAGTTTGGAATAATCATATTCTTTACTATCTTCATCATAAACTTTTACATCTATATTACCATCAAACATAGATAATGTTATATTACCAGTGAAATTATTAGCTATGCTTTTGCCATCATAATCTAGAATAGACCCTGAAATTGTAACATTTTCAAGTCCTTTTAATTCTATTACTCCATTAGGATCAATACCATTTATACTATCGAATTGTACTGTATAATCAGGTAAAAGTAATTTCATAGTAGGATCACCAAGCAAATAAAATTTCTCATCATTATCGGAAGAAAACACAGTTTTCAAATCCATGAATGCTTCACCAAGAGTTGGGTACAAATTTGTTACAGGGTTTCTTATTAGCATTCTTTGGTAAAAATTATTATTTATAGCAGAGTTTTCACCTGAATTAACTACCCTTGTAGTTGCAAATGCACCAATAGCTCCACCAAATTTACTCATAAATAATTCTTCAGCACCACTTTTATCAGTAATCATATCAAATTTACCAAAATCACATGTCGCTGCGTTTAAGAAAAACAATTTGTTATAGTTTATCATTTCAGAAACTGATTTATCCCTATCAAATATTTGTTCGTGAGCCCATACTTTAGGATTACCATGACCTACCCAACATAAAAACAGGCTACCTTGATTAACATTTGTTATCAAATCTGCATTACAACTTGGTTTTCTTCTGCCACTTGCGATAAATTCAGTAGTATAATCTGGTAAATAAATTTTTCTTTGCATCAAGTCTTTTGAAATATACAGAGATGATAAAGTTTCAGCCTGATCAGTATGCATTGAACCTTGATTTTCTCCATGAGAAGTAGGTCCATCATCAGCAACAATAGTTATTCTTGTTCT
>JAYTXK010000040.1:0-3977 GCA_043743005.1 Ignavibacteriota bacterium | reverse complement strand
GATACTATTATTTTTATTTATAATTACCTAAAATATGGGATTTTGATTAAAATAAGTCAAAATGATAACTTTAGATTTTATATTAAATTATTTTTAATTACATTTGGTATATTAATTTAATTCAAAAATAAAAAAGTTATGGTAAATAAAATATTACTTTTGCTTTTCTTAATTACAACTATTTTTAGCAATTCATTTGCTCAAAATTATGTTGGTCTTGGTGCTTCTTATAATCTACCTTTGAGTAATTTTAAAGAAGTCAATAAATCTTCAATCGGATATTCTGCACATTTTTTATCTAAAAAATATTGTAAAATATGGTATGGATTAAAAATGGACTATTTCTCATCAGACTCTGTTGATGGTACATTACCACCCAATACATTTTTTACTAAAAGTATAATTATTTCACCTGAAATAAGATATAATTTTATTCCTGATGATTGTGGTAAATATAGCTTCACTCCTTATGCAAATTTCTTGCTAAATATGTCATCAATAGGAAATACTGATGAATTGAGTAGAATTGGGTTGGGATATTCGCTTGGTGCAGGAGTTGCTTATAGTTTCACTTTTATGAAAACTTGTATGATGCTCGACCTTAATGTGTTACATTCATCACCAAACGCTATTTTAAGAGCTGATGGTAGAGATAAAATGAATTTGATAAATGTTGGATTATCTTTGAGTGTGGCATTATGATAATTACAAATTCAAAAATAATTTTGTTAATAATGATTTTAATCATTACAAGTTCATGCTCCAATCTTAAGCCTACAGATAAAAGAAGTGATGATGCAGTAAGATTAAATCAAGATTCATCAAAAAACTATTTCCGTGAACCAAATACAAATAAAGAAAGAAATGGTGGTGCATTAAGAGGAAATGTAATTAAAGTAATGAAACGTAGCTACAAAGATACAAATTCTACAGACTCAAGTGCTGTAATTGTTAAAGCTTATGTAGTATTTTTAGATTCATTAGCATTTCAAGAAAAAAATCCAAACTATGAATATATTCCTTTCAAAGCTTTAGATTCAAATTATTATTCTAAATTAAGCAGTAAAGGATTTGGAGATAACTATTTTGAAAATTACAACAATCCCTTAAATAGTAAAGCTATTAGAGAAGTTCCAGTTGATTCTGTATATTGTCCAGATTGCAGTTTAAAAACTCTTACTCCTCCTGTAGATCCTCCAACTCCACCAAAAGACTGTGGATGTCAACCATTAGAGCTGAATGGACATAAATTAGAATGCCCAAGCAGAGATTTTTCAGATTTTATGCTTGAAGCAAAAATAGGTTATGCTGCTTTTACTGATAAGTTAGATCAAATTGGAAAAATGAAAGGAACTGATGCAAATTTTGCAGAATTAGTATTAGCACATAGATTTGGTGATCAAAAGCAATGGGCTTTTGGTTTGGCTTATTCTACTGGCATTCCTACAACAAATTCATTTTCAGGTGAACGCATTACAAGACCAATCATAATGCTACATGGTAAAAAAACTTTTGATAGATTTTTATGCCTTTTCCCGTTTATGTATGGTCAAATTGGGGTAGCTCTTGATAAATTAACTCTCGATTTGGGTAAAATTAGTATGAGTCAAGATTGTACTAATAAATTAAAGTTAATTAATCCGGGAGTGGATTTATCTATTCCTATTTCTTATGGAGTTGGTTTTGGTCTTGATATTCCAATAGTTCCATTTATGGATTTATCAGTTGATTTGGGATACCGTTCATTAGCTTTTGGAGAGTCTCAAACTTTAGGTGGATTTAGTAATTTTCCTTCGCAACGCAGAGTGAATATGTTTTTACTAAGATTTGGCGTTTCATTCTGATTTTGTTGTTTCATTGTGTTTTTGAGTTTCATCGTATTTTTGAGAAAAATTATGAAAAAAATATTATTATTAAGTTTAGTTTTGTTTAGCCCAATTATTTTTAATTCTTGTTCAGATTGCCCTTTGGTAGAGAGCAAACCTATTGTTTATTGCTCACCAAGAGAAGCTACAGTAACTGAATTTAATCCAGATGTAACTGCATTTACAATTAAAGCTGTAGATGGTGTAACTGATTCAACTTATTATGAACCTGTGAAAGAATATTCAATTCATTCATATCAATTTCCAAATGATGATTCTAATTCTGGCATCACTCCCAATGATGAAAGATTTAATAATAAAACTGTAATTACAGTTGCACAGGAAGCATTTGCATATAATAACAAGGTTTATTATGCTGCAATTTTGGATAGAATACCTGCAAATGAAGATATAAAAGGAGATTTTATTGTAGCTAATGTGGACACATTAAAAAATCCAATGATTGCTTCACTTAGATTTTATGGATATTTAGTAAAAACTACTCTTAGCTTTAAAAAAGAAAATTCAAATGATTTTTGTAATGATATAATTAAAAATCCAAGTATGACATCTGATCAACTTGCAAAATTGAGATTAAGCAAAGTTAGATTCGGTGATTCGACTGACTTCGGTAAATTTACTTCTGCAAATGTTAGAGTAATTGATGCAAATGGTAAATTAGTTTCTGATCCATTAGTTATTGCTGCAATTCCAGCATCTGCAATTGCAAAAATATTAGCAAGTTCATCGAGTAAAATTATTCATGATGTTGTTGTCAAACCGGGTGATGTGTATTATTATCAAGCAAGAAATGGGCGTGAGTTTGTATTTGCAATTACTGATATTAGAGTTGGGACATTTGAGCCAAGAAAACGCAGAATGACAATTATGTTTAACGCTATTCAGTAATTTATTTTAAGTATTATATCAGAAATTAATTAGAGAATTTGATGAAAATTGTTAGAAAAATATTATTATTTGCTTTGTTTTTATTCATTATTTCTTGTAGTGAAAAACCCAATATTACTAAGCTATATCCTACTGGAAATTTAAATTTATTAGACACAAGCTACAAATACAATTCAAATAAAGATGAAATAGCACCAGTTGCAAGACCAGCAGTAGATAAAGATATTTCAAATCCTTATTATCGTGAATTTTTGATGCCAAAATCTGATTATAAAGATGTAAAACCTTCATCAAAATTTGCAAGAGAAAATTTAGGATTAAGCTATTCAAACGAACTTGCAGTGGACTATTTGACTAAAAATATTGAATCAATATCTTTTATTGATAATAATACTGGATTTATTTCTTTTTCACATCCTCCTACTCCAGAATATGCAAGACAAATGGGCTTACCATTTGCAGGTTTGAAAGATATTGAGGGTGGTACTGATATATTTCAATTCCAATTATTTGAAAACGAAAATCAATTTAAATTTAAATCTCTTGAATCAATTGGTATAGTAAATTCAACATTTTGGGATTCACATCCTTTTGCAGCTGATACGATTATTGATGGCAAAAAACATACTGTTTTAATATGGTCTTCAGATAAAGATGCACCATATTCTGATAAAATTACGCTTAAAGGCGACACAATAAAAATTGGTAATACTGATTTATATTATTCATTTAGGGTAGATAATCAATGGTCGGAAGCAAGGAAGTTGCAACAAGATATTAACACAAGTTCAAATGAAGGATCTCCATTTTTATTTTGTTTATGCAATAACCCAACTTTATTTTTCTCTTCAAATAGAGATGGTGTAACAAGAGATGATTATGACATATTTAAAGTGAGAGTACAAATTGATTTTGCAAACAAAAGAATTATTCAAGATGAACAAGTTTCTAAGTTTGTAAAAACTGATCAAGCCAAAGGTAGAAGAGGCGAAGATGATACTCTTGGTACAATTAATAGTTCGTATGATGAGAGATTCCCTTATGTACCTAATCCAGTTAGCGATACAAATGATAGATACATCTATTTCTCATCAAACAGAAATACAAGTCCAAAATATTATGGGAAAGATACTGTTATAGTAGCTAATGGTGGATATGATATTTATAGGTTTCCTATTGATGCAAGTTTTAAATGTGTACCAC
>JAYTXK010000039.1:0-12531 GCA_043743005.1 Ignavibacteriota bacterium | reverse complement strand
CATTTGGCACTGCACCCGAATATGAACCATAACTTGTTGTAGAATCTGAAATTTGACAGAAATAAGCCCAAAATGGAACATCGTGCCATTCCAAATCTTGATACATCATTGGTACTACGCAAATTGGGAAATCGCCAGCTATACCACCACCTATTTGAAAGAAACCAACACCCTTACCACCAGAATTATTACGATACCACTCAGAAAGCCATATCATATATTCAATTCCAGATTTCATTGTACTTGGCTTTAGTTCACTTTTGATACAATATGAGGCAAATATATTACCCATAGTAGAATCTTCCCAACCGGGTACAACTATTGGTAAATTTTTCTCTGCTGCAGCAAGCATCCAAGAATCCTTTGGATAAATTTCATAATACTGTTCCAAATCTCCAGAAAGCAACATTTTAAACATATATTCATGAGGGAAATACCTTTCATTATTTTGTTCAGCAGTTTTCCATTGTCTAAAAATATGTTTTTGTAATCTTCTAAATGCTTCTTCCTCTGGAATGCAAGTATCTGTAACTCTATTATAATGATTTTCCAAAAGTTCCCATTCATCTTGAGGGGATAAATCTCTATAATTTGGAACTCTTTTATAATGAGAGTGGGCTACAAGATTCATAATATCTTCTTCAAGATTAGCACCTGTACAGCAAATTATCTGAACTTTATCTTGTCTAATCATTTCAGCAAGTGATTTCCCCAATTCGGCAGTACTCATAGCTCCTGCAAGAGTTATCATCATTTTGCCACTATCCAATAAATGACTTTCATATCCTTTTGCAGCATCAACTAAGGCTGCAGAATTAAAATGTAAATAATGATGTTCGATAAATTGAGAAATTGGACCACGATTTTGAGACATATTTTAACTTTTCATAATTGATTAACTTTTCTATTCAAAATTAATGGAATTTATAATACTATGAAAATAAAATATATATTAATTTTAATATTTAATCTTTAGTTTTCTGTTTTCAATGTGTATTTATAATATTTAAATTTCAAAGAACAAATTATTACCAAATCTACTGCAATTGTAACTTATTAATATATCAACAACTTAATCATTAACATTGCAGTAATTGCAGTGAATTGCTATATTTTTCCTTTCATTTCGACCCCAAATGAGGAGCCTAAGTGTTTGGTATTAGTTTTTCAAAGAGCGAATTAAGAACCCCACCTAAATCCTCCCCAGTAGGAGAGGACTTTAAGAAATTCTACTGCAAAATCACTTTCTTATTTATCAATGACTTACGTAATATTTTGCAGGGGTCGATTGACCCTTTGCAGTAAATACGGCATTTTTTGAAAAGAAGTAATTAAGAACCACCTCGTCTGACTTTGTCAGCCACTCCTCCAAAGAGGAGAATTAATACAATTTCTACTGCAAATATAAGAAAATAAAAATAAATAGCAAGAAAACGGTTTGCAAAATATAATAATTTAAAGAATACTTTTGAAATACAATATTTATTTATTAATTTATAAAAGTGAAAATAAGCAATAATAATATAATAAATCGGAAATTAGTTTATAGACATTTTTAAATAGTTTACATATAGTTTTTTTGTTTCTGTTCTTATATTAAAACGACCAATTTTAAACTCGCAGAACTTTTGGAAACACCCTTGCATGGGTGTCTTTCTTACGTTCTGCGAGTGGGTGCTTGGTCGTACCTAATATAAGGGCGTATAGGTAGGACACCCTTTTTACTTTAGATAATACATTTTTAATTTTTAATAAGGTTTTATTATGAAGAAGTTTTTTGTTTTTATGATAATTGTATTGAGCTTTAGTATTCTCAAAGCTGAGCTTTCTGACACTATTTGGACACACCCATTGTGGGGAATAATTAAAGCTGTTAAATTTAGTCCTGACGGTAAATATATTTATGCAGGTAGTGATAAAAATTGGATTACTAAAATAGATGCAGTTACAAATAAGGAAATATATGGAATAAATACTCCAGCGGACTTTATGTCAATGGATTTATCCAAAGATGGAAAATATATTTTATTAACAGCCTCAAAAGATACAGTACTACTCATAAACGCTGAAGATAAAGCACTAATAAGGCAATTTATAATTCCAGCTGGTACTGAACTAAAAGGGCTTCCACAAAATGCCTCCATATCTTATGATAGTAAGTACTGTTCAATTACCTACCACAGATCATTACCTAATTTTAAATCTAAAATAAGTATTTTAGTATGGGAATTAGAAACAGGTAAGCTAATAAAAGATATTGATGCTTCTAATCCGGGTGCAGATTTTCTTAAATTTTCTCCAAGAGAAAATATTTTTGCAGTTGGTAATTACAAAGGAGATAATGGCAAAGCCACAATTGATATTTATAGTACTGAGACTTGGGATATATTATATACTTTAGGTGGTCACACAGTAAATTTAGAAGGTATAAATTTTTCCCCCGACGGCAATTATCTTGCTTCTTGGAGTAGTGCAGATGATAGTAATTTAATAAAAGTGTGGGATATAAAAAATAGAAAATTAAATCAAAACATAAATGGAATTGA
Organism: Ignavibacteriota bacterium; assembly: GCA_043743005.1. Taxonomy (GTDB): domain Bacteria; phylum Bacteroidota; class Ignavibacteria; order Kapaibacteriales; family UBA2268; genus JAPLFM01. The sequence goes on along the minus strand of JAYTXK010000039.1, from coordinate 9,985 downwards.
TTATAGAATAGCAGAAGTTTGGGATGCTTGCTTTTTAAACAATAATTCAATAATAGCAAGTTCCGAAACTTTAATAAATTTAAAACTTCGTTTTGAATTTATTTTAATAAATTTAGATAAACAAACTAAAACTGTAATTGACGAACTAAAGTCTGGATATTCTTGTGATATAAATATACTTAATTCAAAAAGTTTACTTGCTTGTGCAAATTATGGAGGTGCTACGCTTTATAATTTAGCTAATACTTTAGATGTCCCAATAGACAATCAAAAGCCAATTACATTATACCCAAATCCTGCAACTAAAGAGCTTAATGTAAGTTTACAAAATATAAATAATACACCTGTAGTTTATAGAATTATAAACAGCATAGGTCAAGAAATATTACATAATTCTTCATTTGTACAAAATAATTTATTAAGAATAAATGTTGCTTCACTACCAAAAGGTTCATATATTTTGAATTTGCAGTACAATAACACCAGTAAATCATTCAATTTTATAATTCAATAAGGAAATAATAATGAAACATATAATAATTTTCTTATTAGCTATAAACATAATAATAGCACAAGACCGAGAAGTATCAGCAATGAAATTTAATTACAAAATGAATGGTACTACTTACACCAATGAACCACTACAAAGAGATTCTTTAATACCTAAAAATTATGTATTATCTACACAATGGGGTGGACACCCCAAAGATGCTGAATGCTTTTATTTTCATAAATTTTTAAAAAAGCATTAATAGATTTAATTCTTTTTTAGTAATTTGTAGATAATAAGCTACCTTTAGCAAGAACTATGTTTGCAAAAGTGAAGTAGGGTTAGATTATGTAGTTAAAAAAAAGCCCTTTCAAATTTCTGAGAAAGGGCTTTTTTTGTTGTTAATTTCAGTATTTTAAATTTAGTAGTATTTTGTTTTAATATTTATTAAGATTATTCAAAAAAATATATTACTTTTGCTAATAAATAAAATCACTTTTTAATATTGATTAAAGGTATTCTTATGAAAAACTATAGTTCTGACAAAATTCGCAACATTGCACTTTTGGGTCATTCGGGAACAGGCAAAACTTCTCTTGCAGAAGCAATGATGTATGAAGCCGGTATATTAAACCGATTAGGCTCTGTAGAAGAAGGCAATACTCTATCAGATTATAATGATATTGAGATTCAACGAGGGAGTTCTGTATTTAGTTCAGTTATGCATACTGAATGGAAAGATTTTAAAATTAATATTGTAGATACCCCTGGCTCACAGGATTTTATTGGTGAAATGGTTTCTGCTCTTCGTGTGGTAGAGACTGGTGTACTTCTTTTTTCGGCATCAGAGGGGATTGGAGTAGGTAGTGAATTAATTTGGCAATATACAGAAAGATTCAAAACCCCAATGATAATGGCTGTAAATAAAATTGATGCTGATAAATCTGATTTTGATAAAGTGGTTGAAGAAGCTAAGGATAGATTTGGTAGGGCAGTAGCAGTTGTGCAATATCCAGTAAACCAAGGAACAAAATTTAATGCTTTTATTGATGTGCTCAATATGGTTATGTACGAATTTGAAGGAAATAAAAAGCCTACCAAACAAGCAATTCCAGCTTCTGAATTAGAAAAAGCAAATAAATTACACAATGAATTAATTGAACAAATTGCAGAAAATGATGAATCACTTATGAACTTATATTTTGAAAAAGGCTCTCTAACAGAAGATGAAATGTGTAATGGACTTAGAAAATCAATGCTAAAACATCAACTATTTCCTTTGTTCTGTATTTCTGCCAAAAAGAATATGGGTGTAGCAAGATTGATGAGTTATATTGATAATGTAACTCCATCTCCATTAGATATGCCAAATCAAGTTTCTAAAGAAGGCAATGAAATAATTTGTGATTCAAGTAAAAACCCAGTTGCTTTTGTATTTAAAGTTCACAACGAACATCATGTGGGCGACTTAACATTTTTTAAAGTATATTCAGGAACAATTAAATCTGCAAGCGAATTAATTAATCCTGAATCTGGTGCCATTGAACAATTAAATAATTTGTTTTATATTGATGGTAAAAAAAGAAATGATGCTACTGCAATAGTAGCAGGCGATATTGGAGCTACAGTAAAGCTGAAAAATACACACCCAAATGACACTTTATGCGACAAAGCACATAAAGTTAATTTAAGTAAAATTGAATTTCCAGCATACAAAATTAGAACTGCAATATTGCCTGATAATACTAAAGATGATGTGAAATTATCTCAAGCCTTAAATAAAATACATGAAGAAGACCCAACAATTATAGTTGAACATTCTCAAGAGCTAAAACAAGTAATTATCTATGCTCAAGGTGAAATACAGCTATCTATTATAAAATTAAGATTAGAAAATCAGTTTGGAGTGAAAATACATTACAAAGAGCCAAAATTACCGTATAGAGAAACTATACAAAAGCAGGTAACGACACATTACAGACACAAAAAGCAAAGTGGGGGAGCAGGTCAGTTCGCAGATGTTCACATGACTGTAGAGCCTTGGCACGAAGGTATGCCACAATTAACTGGAGTTAGCATACGAGGTACTGATACACACGACTTGCCTTGGGGTGGAAAATTAGTTTTCCAAAATTGTATAGTTGGTGGAGTAATTGATACAAGATTTATGCCTGCAATTTTGAAAGGTGTTATGGAAAAAATGCACGAAGGACCACTTGTAGGTTCTTATGTGCGTGATGTAAGAGTTAGTATTGTTGATGGTGGAATGCATCCAGTGGATTCAAATGAAGCAGCTTTCCGTACAGCAGGTATGCGTGCTTTTAAAGAAGCCTTTGTGCAAGCTGACCCTCGAATATTAGAACCTATTTATGAATTACTTATTATTATTCCTAATGATTTTATAGGAGATGTGATGAGTGATTTGCCTGCTCGTAGAGGTTTGATAGTTGGAATTGAAACAGATGGTATTTATCAAAAGATTACAGCAAGAATGCCACTTGCCGAAATGGACAAATATTCTACTGCATTGCGTTCCATCACACAAGGTAGAGCAAATTATATTGCCGAATTTGTGGAATATAATCAAGTGCCTCATGAAGTTCAAAATAAGCTACATAATGCCTATTTAGCAGAAGCCGGACAAGATGATTAGGTTTTAATTAATTCAATAAATTGAAAAGAGGCTGCCTTTATTAGGGCAGTTTCTTTTTTTATGTTTTAAGTTTGAAGTATATCTATATTATGGTTGTAGTTTTAGTTGTATGTGCGACCAGCCAATGTGCTTGACTATGAAGCTTTGGCTAAAAATCCATACTCTTTTCAAGTAATATTCTTGACTCGCTTATTAGTTTTTTTCGCTCATCTTTTAATTCAAATGCTTTTTTCGTTAGTTCTATAATTTTTTCCTGATTTTTTATGATTGGGATTTTAAAATCACCAATTCTATCTTCTCTTAAATGAGGAATTGTTGAAGCAACAACAGTCCTTTGTATAGCTTGATATAAACCTATTTCTTTTACTGACAATGCTATAAAAAGATAATATGGATTAATTTTAGCTTCTTTTGGAACAATTCTCAAAATTCCACTTCCTAAAATACATTTGTCGGATTCTGTTGTCATTGCAGATATTCCAATTTTACCATCTTTTGTAAAAAGTATTTCTTTTGCCTTAATGTCTTGATTAATATCGTTATAAATTGTTTTTTCAATATAGTAGTCGGGGTAGTTATCAAAATCATAGTTTACTAAATCCGAAGTTCTAATAAAAGGAATATCAGTTTCTTTTTGTTCTAAATAACCTTTGTAGTTTATAGAACCCACTTCATCACCATTCCTAAAGTCGGCTACATTTCCAAGTAATACACATTTGTTGTTTTTTTCAATTTCTCTTATTGTGGTTGTATATAATGGAAAGTAGAATGCTGGAGTCATCATATCATCATTATCAAACTGTTTACTTGGAATACCATAGAACTTGCTATTTGCAATTTTCTTAAAATCTATATTTAACGATTTTAAAAACAAAGATTGAGATTCCTTTATGAGTTTTATTGATTCTATTTGGCAATTTTCTGCTTTTATTAAATATTGGGTAATTGTGCTTTCTGTTATTTTATCCTTTACAAAAACCTTTAAAGATTTTATTTTGGGATAAGAAAGCATCGGATAAATATTACCCGTAAATAAATTTTCAACTTGAAATTTTGTGATTTTGGAATTTAAAAAACAAGATAAATATTGGGGGGTTGTAAATTCTGTATTAACTCTTATTCGCACAACATTTTGATTGATATTTGCATTTTCAACATTTTCACTTACTAATGCTGAAATTCCTACATTACCAATCGTTGTAAATAAAACGTCGTCCTTTTTTAACTTTGACCGCTTTAGACTATTATTCTTTTCATGTGTAATGTAAAACCCATCAAATTCATTTATGCTGTATCTTTTTACAGATGAGTTCTTAATAAATAAAGCTCCACTATCTACAAACATTTGACCAGCGTGTTCTCCGTCTGTTAATATTTCCAAAACATTTTCATCACCTAAGCTAAAGGAAACTATGTCTTTACGCTCTGCGTACTTTTTTATTTTTTGTTTGAACAAATAATAATTTGGAAACAAATTAGTTTCTAAATCATTATTTTCTATGCAAAATGCTTTTATCATAGAACAAACCTTTTAGGCGATTTTACAAACTCAAAATATTTTTCACTTACCAAAGAAACATCATCGTCAAGTGTTGAATTTCCTCGTCTGTCATGTCCACATGTTTCACAAATTGCCATAAAAATATAGTGGTCGTCAATTGTTGTGTTTTCTTTTATTTTTTCAGTTATTAGAATTGTAGTTTTTGTTGATGTATTTGGCTGGAAAGTTTCAGAAGGAACATCAATAACTGCTAATATTTTTGTGTTACGTTTCAGAAATTCCCTTATATAACCTAGTTTATCATTTCCATAAATACCATCAGGTAGGACAATACCCAATTTCCCTCCAATTTTTAAAAGTTGTAAACACCTCTCAATAAATAATATTTGAGGTTCTACACCACCTTTAGCACCCTTATTGTTTAATACAGATTGCAATTCCCATTTCTTTTCTTTTTTATCATATGTCCATTTGTGACCAAAAGAAAATTGTTTTAATATTTTCTCTTCTTTAACAGGTATTTTTGAGCCAAATGGTGGATTGGTTAGCACAACATCAAATTTTTCTAAATCAATTTTATCTTGACATTTATTGCTCCATTCTTTTGGATGTTCTAAACTATTTTCACAAAAAATTCCTCCTCTACCATCACCTATAATTGCCATATAAGCTTTTGTTACTTTAGCCACAAAAGAATCTTTGTCAATACCTCTAAAATATGTTGTAGCAACATATTGCTTTTCTTCTTCTAATCGTTTCTCCGACCAACCAAGTTTATTTGCATTTATCTCAACCTTGTTCCATACGTGTCTTAATGATTCAATTAAAAAGCCTCCTGTACCACACGCAGGGTCCATAATCATGGTTTTTTCATTAGGGTCAATAATTTCAACCATCATTTTAATTACATTCCTCGGAGTAAAGAACTGACCATCTTCATCTTTCAATGCTTTTGATACAAATACTTCAAAAGCATCACCAATAACATCTCTTTCTGATTCAGTAATACATAATTCTTGAATTTGTCCAACTGCAAAAACAATTGAATCTGGGTCTAATGATATAGAATCTTCGTCCTCAAAAACATCATTGAAGCGATTTTTAACTTGAGTAAAAAGTTCTTTGATTCTTTTTGAAACTATTTCTTTTTCCTCGTAAACTCCAGCTCTAAATGTTACTTCTTCGTTTTTTCCTGTATATTGTTCATCGTAAATTTTACAAAAAAGAAGGTTGATAATTTGTTTTGCTCTGTTTCTTGTGGAAGTATCATCTTTTTTCATATTACCATACAAGTAATTATTAATTACTCTGAAATGGCTTTTTAAATCTTTTGCAGGTTTTAAATCTCTTCTTTTATATTTACCAATATCTTCAATTCTTTGTCCGCTTTTAGGAATATTAGGGATTTCCAAATAAATAAGGTCTCCATCCTTTTTTACTTTTTGCAGATTAATTTGCTCGTCACCATTAAACCATATACCCCACTGGATACTACTGCACATATCCATGTAAAGCTTTAATTGTTCTAAACCATCTTTACGTGTCTTTTTTTTACATTCTACAATTCCAATCAAATCACTTTCTGCCCTACCTTTTCCAGCAAAAATAGCAATATCAACAGGCCATTCTCTTTTGGTTTCATTAGATGGAGTTCTTCTAACAAAATATTGAGGTCGTGTTTGAATATTTTCTATGCTGTACTCATATTCTTCAACAAGCCTTTTTGAAAATGTTTGTGTTGCTTCAATTTCTTCAGGAGTCGCTTTAATCTCCTTACCTGAAATATAATCAAAAATATATCCCTCTTTTGGCTCTTTCTTCTCTGTCATAATTTAATCTCTTATTTTAAACTTCAAAAATACACTTATTAGGTCATTTAAAGTATATTCTCAACCATATTTTTCAACCAACTCAATAGCTTTTTTTGAAACTTGTTCATTAAAATGAATAATATCATAAAATTTAATTTTCTCTTTCATACTACCAAGTTCCAATTTATTTTGCATACCTTGCAATAATTCCATAACAGTGATAGAAGATAAAATGATATTATTAAATCCAATATACTCTAAATCACTTATAGTTTTAATATTGCCATTAAAAGCATTAATTAATATATTTGTATCACAAATTATCATCCTAATTACTTCTTTTCCAAGCATTTTCTCTTATTTCAATAATATCCAAAGGATTATCTTTCCAAATTCCAAATAAAGCTTTGGGGTTAATATTTTTATTCCCTTTTTCAACTATTGGCTTTGAAGTGGTATTTTCTTTTACCACTTCAATAAAATTTATATTAGTAGATTTGAAATATTTATAAAGTTTTTCTAATTCAGACTCATTTGAAATTTCTAATGTAACTTTCATAATTTTACTCAACATTATTTTTAAACGCAATATAACAAAAAATGAAATGATATTAAAGAAGTCTTTTAAAAAATCAGACAATACCTAACCTCTACTAAACCTAATAACTTGTACTAGTAATATTTTCAAAACTATAAATGATGGAACTATTATAGCTATTAATGAAATTACAATTGTTGTAATACATTTCACTTCTTAATTGCTTAGGTGTCTGACGAATTTAATCCTTATCTAAAAAAATATATACTTTACTTAAGATAGGAAATCCTAAAATTTTGATGTTTTTGTACATTGTTAAACTTTTGATTATATAGTATCTACAAATATAACTATGGGAAAGTTAGTTTTTACTACTTTCCTGCTTTTATGTTTTATTCAATACTTATTTTAAATTATTTTTAATATTTTTCTTGAATGTGGATAATAAAATGATTATATTTGCGTCTAATAATTTATAATTTATTATATTATATCAAATAGGTGATTTATGACAATCTCATCAATACAACAATCTAATTACTTTAGCACTCCAGCTATTCCTGAAGATGTGAAAAAAGAAATAGTAAAAGATGAAAATACTAATAATCGTACTTTTTCTGGTTTGCAAAAAGAATTATCTCAAATTTTAGCTAATATCCAACCACCACATTCAGTTCAAGAAACTGCCAAAAGACAGCTTTCTGGTGGCAAATTAGATATTAAAATTTGATTTATTTGATTTTTTTAGTTATTGATTAATCTAATGGATCAAGTCCACCTTTGTGAAATGGATGACATCTGCTAATTCTTTTAATTCCTTTCCAAGAACCTCTCAAGGCTCCATATTTTTCTATTGCTTGAAGTGTATATTCCGAACAAGTGGGGTAGTATCTACAAGATTTTGGTAATATTGGAGATAAAAACTTTTTATATAAATTTATTAAATATATTAAAATTGCTTTCATTTGGTTAATCTCGAAATTGCTTCATTTAGCATTTCAAAAACAATTGGTTTAATATCGTTCAAACTTACTAAAGATTGCATTTTAGGAGCTTTCCTCCAAATTATCACAAAATGTTCAAATTGTAGAATATCACCAACTTCTTTTATGTACATCCTTATTGATTCTCTAATTAATCTACGTATTCTATTTCTTATAACTGCTTTTTTAGCATTTTTTTTACCAATCGATACTCCATAATAAACAATATCTCCAATTGAAGTTTTCCTATTGTAAACCAACATTGCATCATTGTGATAAACTTTTTTGCCTTTATCAAATACTCTTTTGAATGAATCATGACCTTTTAAGGTAAGAAGGGTCATTTGTTTTGGAATTTCATTCATATTAAAAAATTAAGAATATTGGTATGTAAAAACAAAATAAGTCATTTCCGAATAGAAAATGACTTATTTTTAAATAATTTCAAGTTAAATTTTATTTAGAGTCACTTACAGTAAGGCGTTTTCTGCCTTTTTGTCTGCGTCTTGCAAGCACAGCACGACCATTTTTAGTTGACATTCTAAGACGGAAACCGTGTTTGTTTACTCTTTTTCTCTTGCTTGGTTGGTATGTTCTTTTCATTTTATTAATTACCTAATTATAATATTTTAATTTCTATTTTATATATGGACTACAAAATTAAATAAATTTTTCCACATTATAAAATAAAATCTTAATTATTTGAAAAATTATTAAATTTTTCTTTAAGTTTGTTACTTACATTATCTGGTACAAAGTCGCTTGTATCTTGTCCATAACGAGAAATTTCCCTAATTATACTTGAATTTAGGTAAGTATATTTTTCATTTGGCATCATAAATACTGTTTGAATTTCCGATTGCATTTTTCTATTCATCAAAGCAATTTGCATTTCATATTCAAAGTCAGTTACAGATCTTACACCTCTTATTATAACAGTTGCTTTATTTTGAGCAGCAAAATCAACTAATAACCCATTTATAAATTCAACACTTACATTATCAAATTCAGAAAGGGCATCTTTAACCATTATAAATCTTTCTTCTTGGGTGAAAAGATTAACTTTCTTTGAATTAACAGCTATTACAACTATTACTCTATCAAATATTTTTGATGCCCTTTCAATTACATCTATATGCCCAAAAGTAATTGGATCAAAAGTGCCGGGATATACTGCTATTGTATTCATTTTTAACACTCACTCAATTCTTCAATTTTATTTACTCTATTTTGATGTCTTCCACCTTCAAACTCTGTATTTAAAAATACATTTACTGAATCAATTGCAGTTTCTTTATCCACAAATCTTGCACCTAAGTTCAAAACATTAGCATTATTGTGTTGTCTTGATAATTTAGCCATCTCAGCATTAAAGCAATTGGCTGCTCTAATTCCTTTTACTTTATTAGCAACAATAGAAACTCCTACTCCAGAGCCACAAATAATAACACCAAATTTATTATTTCCATTAGATACAGATTTTGCTGCTTTAAATGCGTAATCTGGATAGTCAACTGATTCTCCAGAATTTGTTCCAAAATCCTCTATAATGTAAATATCTTTTAATTTATCAATTAAAAAATTTTTAAGTTCATATCCTGCATGGTCTGCAGCAAATGCAATTTTTATTTTTTCATTCATAAGTCTATCATTTATATTAATATATAATTATTTTTATTATTTATCATTTTATTTTTAACAAAATTATAGAATTGTTAGAAAAAAGATACTGTAAATTCTTGATAACTATGTTAATAAATTTAAAAACTATAATTTGCATTGTATTTTTTAAACAATGACGTTTACAAGTTTAAATTTATAATAATATTATCAACAGCTGTTTATAAGAGTATGGATAATTCTAATATCTATAATTTTATAGGTTTAAATACAAAACAAGCACAATTATTTAACTTTTTAACATCACTAAATCAATTAATAATTAGATAAAACTATATATATATTGATTTAAAGATTATAATATACCAAAAAAGAATTTTAATAGTTTG
>JAYTXK010000038.1:0-4256 GCA_043743005.1 Ignavibacteriota bacterium | reverse complement strand
ATGCTAAAGATTCATCAAAATATTGCAAATAGAAACCAAATGGAGTTGAAGTTCCTCTGTTCATAAATTCTATTTTTGTCGATATACCACCAATACCTTGTGAGGAGTATTTATAAAAATTTAATTTTGGGTTACTACCATTGATTCCATTAGTATCAACTAATTGATTTCTCCATTTTTCAACACTATAGTAAGTTCCACCAACTCCAAATCTAAATAAATAATCTTTATCTACACTTATTCCAAATGTATAATGCAACTGTGCTGTAGACCTAATTAGATAATCAAAAGGATTATTTATATTTTCATTAAAATCTAAAGTGCTATTGTTTCTAACATTAAAACTTGATTTTTGTGCATCACCAAAAACATTACTGAAACTAAATGAGAAAACATCACTATTTGGAATTAAAGCTATTGGCAAATCTATTTTACCTGCAACACCTATACTAGCAAATGTTAATTTTCTATCTTGAGAAAACAAATCTTTAGATAATTGAGACCAACCATTTGTAGGTAATATTACTCCAAATTTGACATTATTCCACATTGCAGATAATGTCATTCTCTCACTCAATAGACTTTTATAATTAATATCTTCAAAACCATATTTTAATTCAAAACCATATTTTGGTAATCTAGTATTAAATGGAATTAATGAATCTAATAACAAGATAGGAGGGCTGATAATGATTGTATCTGATACAGTTTTTTTACCTTCTAGTCTTTGATTTATTATTTTATCCTGAACTACTATTTTACCATCTTCATCTAATTGATATATTGGGTCATAAGTTGTCCATTTGATTTGATCTAAACCAGCAACTATTTCATTATTATTTAAATATAAGTTTAATGGAGCTCCTTCTGAAATCCTTTTGTATAATTGAATATTTTCCGGAGTAGGAATATCTTCTTTTATCAATGCTTCGCTTATGCCTACTTTTTCTGTAAAATAAAATCTTACATTACCTATAGCCCTTGCTTCCATTGTTTTATTTATTAAATTACCTTGTTTTAATGTGATTTTTGCCAAGTCATATAAGTTATCTGTACCAAATTCTTTTGCATCAATCTTTTCACTTTCCATTTTATCTATAGAAAATATTTCTTTAGGTGAAACTGTTTCTAAATTATCTTTTAAAACATCACTATCAGATTTAAGTTTTCTATAAATAAAACCTATAACTTCAGTTGGTAATGTATTTGGTTTTGTAGGTTTTGTAGTAATTAAATAAAATTTGTATCTATCTCTTTCTTTTCCAGATTTGTTCATTTCTTTAATAACTGTAAACGCACAATCCACTTCAACAGAATTATATTCATAATCTTCTCCACTTTTTTCATCTAATTCAGCTATAACATCATCTAATTTTTTAGATGAATTTTTTGCTAATCTTTCTACAATTTCCTTTACTTTAGGTTTAATTTTCTCCAAACAAGATTTATCTAACTTTAAAGTAGTTGAATCAACTGTTGTATTTTTATTTTTAAATATTTTTTCAAAATCTTTTGAATTATCAATTTGATATATATATACATTTCCATATCTATAATTTTTAAAACTTTGCAATATTTCAACAATTTCATCCTTAGAGGTTAAGAATTGATTTAATTGAAAAAACAAAAACGAAGTCAAAATAAAAAAGAATTTAAATCTATTTTTACTAATTTGCATATTTTTCTCCATTTCTTATCTTTTTTTAACATTTTGAATAATTTGAACAGACTGTGTTACTTCAGCATTACTTTTCGAAGCTCCAGCAGTAGCACTACATTTAATTGAAATATCAGCTGTCCCCTCTACCATACCTTTTTTATTTGGTTTACCAGAAATCTCAAATACAACATTATAAGTTCCTTTTTTGGTTGGATTCTCTTCAATACTTGAATTCAAAATTGTGTAGCCAGGAACATCTAATTTTACATCTACTGTAGGCTCACCCAATTTTGCATTTTGTTTACAAAGTTTAGGTGCTAATATTTCTATATTTGGCATCATACACCTTACATTTTTCGTACCTGATATATCTAGAGCTTGGCTATTAAATATAACATCTGGTTCTCCTAATTTAATTTTGTCAAATTTAAGATTTGGTATTATGTTAACTTGTGTACCAGAAATTGGATCTGTCCAATATAATCTAAATTGTATAATGCTATAATCTTCACAAATTGGAAAGGGAGAATTTGCACTGGAAAGCCCATCAAATGTAAACTCTTGAATATTTGTTGATTGTATATTTTTATCTGTTTTTATTTCGTATTTAAATTCATTTTGAGGTATTTTCTTACCACTTAAAGGTTCAAAAGTAAATTTGAGTGAATTCCCGTATTTTAATTTACTTTTAATACTTTTATCAACCCAACTATCAATATTTTTACTACTTTTAGCAGAATAAATAAATACTTTCGCCTCATCACTTGATTTTTCAGATCCAATATCATGCTTAACAGATAATTTGTAATTATTGCTATTAATTGAAGATGTACCTTCTATATAATCTGGAATATTTATCGACACATCAAATGATTTTCCTTCTGAAAGTGCAGTTAACTTTTCAGGTCCAACCAGTTGTTCAGCAGTTTTATTTATTGTGATTTTTTTATTAGGATCTGAAATGCTTGTTAATTCTATAGTTAGTTTATTATTGTTTTTTTGATATGGACTTAAATTTATTTTGAATCCCAAATCTTTACCTTCAAATTTGTGAATTTCTCCTTCGCTATTTTTTGCAATATTAACAGAAGGTTTGGCTGTTTTAACATCCGGTTTAAGCACACGAATATTAAACTGAATAGATCCTTGATTTTGATCAAAAGTTACAGATTGACCCGGAGAAAGTAATTTAACAATATAACCATAAAGTTTAATTTTACTTTTAATTTCTAATGCTTTTGGATCTTTTGCAGCTTTATCTATAGCATCTGCTATTTTTTTATTAAATTCTTTTGGATTTTTTAATTCTTCCTCTTTAGGAATTCCGAAAGGTTCTAAATCACTTTGAACTTCTTTTACAACTTTTTTAAGCTCGCCAGCTTTAAGTTGAACTGTTCCAATGTTAATAGCAATTTCATCTTCTACGTCATCAATTTTCTTATTTTCATTTCCTTCTTTTTTCACACCCATAATTTTATTTGTGCGAGAAGCAAATCTTAATTTATACCACCCACCTTGATTTGGTGGTTGAAAATTTACAACAAATGATCTTTTATCCAATCCATTTTTTGCACTACCGGGTACTTTCATACTCTCTTCACGAGAATAATAAAAGACACTATCTTCACTTACACCATTTGGTGTAGTTGAAGTACCTTCTAAAGTAGGTTTTGAATAAAGTGGATGTAGAGGATTGCCTGCAAGATTATTCATATCAATAGTAGCAAAAGTTGCAGGCTTATCAATAGCTAACTTTCTAACACTCATTAATTTCCAATTTTGACCATCTGGAGATTGAACATCTTGTCCTGCAGTAACTTTGGCATATTTATCTTTAAAATCTTCGTCTGAAGGAAATAAAGGGCAATTATTAGGTTCTGGATTTGAATTATAATATACTTGATATTCCAAATCAGAAACATTTGAAAGTTCAACTAATTTTTTAACTCTTTCTTCGTATTCTTTATTGTTTTCTCCTTCCCTTTTCTTCAATTCAGATGCAATATTAGTTACACCCACATCAATTACATATTTTCTATTAGGTTTGATTTCAATACCAATGGCATCTTTGATAGCTTTATCATCCATACCTTCAGGTTTTAATGTAATTTCATCTTGTGGTCTTGTATTTACACCCTCAGAGCCAGCACCTGATTGCAATTGAGAAAGAATACTTTCTACAATTTTCATTGCTTCTTTTTGCTTTTGGTGAAGATGCTCTTCAGCTTCATCACGCTCCACAATAATGATAAGTAGCTCCAATACTACGGCAAGATATAATACGAAATATACTTTACCTGCTCCGCCTTTAGACATACTTTAATTCCTTTGCCTTATTAACAATTTGAGTTTGAAAAAGCTTTAAATACATTATAAAAGATTAAATATTGTGTTTTATCTAACTTTCAAGAATACAATTTATAGGAAAAATGACAAAGTAACAAACAATTTTTTTTATTTATGTAACTTTTTCAAACTTTTTGTGTTATTATATTCCACTTTTATACAATTTAATATACATTTTTACCTTTTCCCCCATATTTTTTTTTAATTCAAATTTACATTTTCTAGTAAAATCTTTATGCTAAAATTAAAA
>JAYTXK010000037.1:0-2745 GCA_043743005.1 Ignavibacteriota bacterium | reverse complement strand
CCACCAATTAATATTGGAATTTCAAGTCCTAATCTATCCATTTCTTTTGCGAAATGAACCATTTCATCAAGCGAGGGAGTAATCAATCCGCTTAAGCCGATTAAATCAACTTTTTCTTCAATAGCAACTTCGATTATTTTTTGTGCTGGTACCATTACTCCAAGATCGATTATCTCAAAATTATTACAAGCAAGTACAACACCAACAATTTTCTTACCAATATCATGAACATCTCCTTTTACTGTAGCAAGTAAAATTTTACCTGATGAATTTCTGCCAGTTTTCAAAAGTTGAGCTTCAATATAAGGGATAAGCAAAGCTACAGACTTTTTCATTACTCTTGCTGATTTAACTACTTGTGGTAAAAACATTTTACCAGAACCAAACAGCTCGCCAACTACTCCCATTCCGTCCATAAGTGGTCCTTCAATCACTTTAAGTGGGTCAGGATATTTTAATCTAGCTTCTTCTGTATCTGCTTCTATAAACTCAACAATTCCTTTTATCAAAGCATGTTTTAATCTTTCTTCAACACTTGTTTTCCTCCATTCATCTTGGACTACTTCAGTTTTGTCTTTTGCTTTAATAGTTTCAGCAAAATTTACTAATCTTTCAGTAGCATCATCTCTTCTATTTAAAAGCACATCTTCAACTAATTCTCTAAGTTCAGGATTAATTTCTTCATAAATTTCAAGCTGCCCAGCATTTACTATTCCCATATCCATACCAGCCTTAATAGCATGATAAAGAAATGCAGAGTGCATAGCCTCTCTTACAGTATTATTACCTCTAAATGAGAAAGATATGTTAGAAACTCCCCCACTAACTTTAGCTCCCAAAAGATTTTCTTTTATCCATTTTGTAGCATTTATGAAATTAACAGCATAATTATTATGTTCTTCAATTCCAGTAGCAACTGTTAATATATTTGGATCAAAAATAATGTCATTAGGGTTAAATCCTATTTCTTTGGTTAAAATATTATAGGCTTTTTGGCATATTTCAATTTTTCTTTCAAAAGTATCTGCTTGTCCCTGCTCATCAAAAGCCATTACAATTACTGCTGCACCATATTGCTGAATTTTTCTTGCTTGTATTCTAAATGCTTCTTCTCCTTCTTTCATAGAAATTGAATTAACTATCCCCTTTCCTTGAATTGATTTCAAACCTTGTTCGATTACAGTCCATTTTGATGAATCAATCATAATTGGAACTTTAGATATATCAGGCTCTGTGGCAATATGATTTAGAAATTGCTTCATAGCATTTTCTCCATCAAGCATACCTTCATCCATATTTATATCAATTACTTGAGCTCCGTTTTCAACTTGTTGAAGTGCAACAGCTAAAGCTTTTTCATAATTTTCTTCAATTATCAAATTTTTGAAAACACTAGAGCCAGCTACATTTGTTCTTTCACCAATATTTAAAAAATTAGTTTCTGGTCTTACAATAAGAGGTTCAAGTCCAGATAGTCTCATCAAATTATCTATAATTGGCTTTTTACGAGGAACAACATTTTCTATTATTTGTGACATAGCTCTAATATGGTCTGGAGTAGTACCACAGCATCCACCCACTATATTCACAAATCCATCTTGTGCAAATTCTTTAGTTATTTTTGCCATATAATTTGGAAGCTCATCATATCCACCAAATTCATTTGGCAAACCTGCATTTGAATATAATGATGTATAAACTGGTGCAACTTTAGATAGCTCTTCAATATATTGACGCATTTGGTCATTGCCGAGAGAACAATTTAATCCAATTGAAAGTAAATTTGGAGCATGAGAAATTGAAATGAAGAATGCTTCAAGAGTTTGACCAGATAAGGTTCTACCACTTTGGTCAACTATAGTACCTGAAATCATAACAGGTAATTTAATATTATGGATATTGAAATATTCACTTATTGCAAAAATTGCTGCTTTTGCATTTAGAGTATCAAAAATAGTTTCAACTAATATTATATCTGCACCACCTTTTACTAATCCATCAAGCTGCTCGTAATATGCATCTTTCACATCATCGAAATAAACCTTTCTAAAGCCTGGATTATTAACATCTGGTGAAAGTGATGTTGTTTGATTTGTAGGTCCCATTGCTCCAGCTACAAATCTAAGTTTATTTGGATTAAGTGCATTAAATTCATCAACAGCTTCTCGTGCTAATTTAGTAGCTTCAAAATTTATTTCAAAAGCAAGTGATTGCATGTCGTAGTCAGCAAGTGAAATACGAGTAGCATTAAAAGTATTAGTTTCAATTATATCAGAGCCAGCTTCTAAATATTCTTTATGTATCCCTTTGATTATTTGAGGATTAGTAAGTACTAATAAATCATTATTGCCTTTTAAATCTTTATGGTATGTACTAAATCTCTCGCCTCTATAATCTTCTTCATTCAATTGATGCCTTTGTATCATAGTACCCATAGCACCATCTAAAACTAATATTCTTTCTTCTAATAGCTTACTTATTAAATCAAATTTCGAATTGTCTATATTCATTTATAATTTTTATTTTGTTGAACATTTATTAATAGCTTCTAAAGTATCATCAATATCAGCAATTAATTCTTCATAATTTATAAAACCAGTTTTTATTTTTCTAACTTTAGATGATTTATCAATGTAAACAAAAATAGGTAAACCATTGATACTCAAATCTTTAGCTATATTATCTTTTTCATCAATTAAAATTGGGAATAAAACTGGACTTTTTCCCATTAACTTTTCAATTTCA